>NZ_JADEUF010000085.1 GCF_015163655.1 Xenorhabdus griffiniae
AGATAAGCATGACTCAGTCCTCTCTTTTGCTTTTTTGTTTGTGGAAAATCAAAATTCGCAAAAATTGGACTGAGTTTCTTCGACACTCCTACCATTTTGAAAAGTTATTTAACCCTATGACAAAAAATGATAGTCATTATTATGACCCTTTCTTCAACCCATATGGAGAGAAATTTTCATTACGGGATAATTTATTAGGAAATGCATCAAATTATCCTGGTACTTGCAACTTCCCATCAACCGCCATAGAAAAGCAGTTTCAATACCAACTCCAATTAGAAAAAAACAGACAATACATTATGTTGCTGACGAAAATGGAAGTGCATACTATTTTGGATTCATGGGGCGCATTCGGGCGTACGGAAGCAGAAAGACAAGGAGAATTCAGAAAAAATACATTAGGATATGCTGAAACTGCCGCAACCTATGGTGTTAGTGTCAAAGACACTTATTCTGTGACAATCCTCATCTCTAAACTTGGAGGGTTTGGTATTAAAGCCATTACTTTCGTTCGCAATGGAACAGAATATATTAAACTGACTGGTTATCCTGCCATACGCAAGATCCTGAATGGAACTGTTTACCGACTGGATAATATGAAAGTTATTGAGGCTGGATTGGGTAAGTATGGAGTAAACAAAGGCATAGTACAAGGTACAAAATTAAACATTTATGCCGCAGCTGCTTTCAGAGTGATAGAACAAATTCTGAGTGATGAAGCTGATGCAGCTAATTTCATTGGCGGTTTAGCAACAGATATAGTGAAAGCTTTGGTGGCTGGCTTATTGACTAAAGGTGGAGTAGCATTAATTGGCTCTGTAGCTGCATTGTCCGCTGGCTGGTTTGTTTTTGCTGTTGTTGCTATTGGTATTGCCGCAACATATATAGTTACAGCGATTGATAGTGAATTAAGTATTACAAAAAAACTACAAACAGCCCTAAGAGAATATTCTAACAGGGTAGTAAAAGAAGATATAAGCGGTAAATTAGGGCTAGATTCTCAATTGCTTTATAAAAAATTATAAGAGGAGATCTTGGTGTCAAAATTAAAGGAATATTGGAACAACTTGTCACCTACAGCCAAACAACGCTGGTCAAGTGTTGGGGCTCTGTTAATGTTTATATCATTTGACTATACAGCTATAGCATGGGGATTTCGCGATCTTTTGGAAATGTTGTCTTATCCTGATGTTATTAATTACAACAGCTTTATTACCTTTTATGTTCTATTCCCATTATTCACATTTCCCCTTCTTTTAATTTTTACTTACGCGCTCTTCACCGGAAGAGTAGTAGGAAAATTTGGTACCGTTTGTATTCATATATTTGGTATTTTAACTATTAGTTCAATCTGCATTAATATCGCGTTTAGTTGGTACTACACAAATACTCTTGATGAAAAAATCTATATTAGATGCTCTGGCACACCTACTGGTGGTACACACGGTATGTCCAAACTTTATGTGAAAGATCCCAAACAATGCCGTGAATATGGTGCATATTATATCGATTAATTCTCTATCATCATTTATCCTCTTGGTGGTTCATATTTAACCAAAAGGAGGTTTTCCTACACCCCATCACAAATACCATGAAAAATCACTACCAGAAACATTATCTTTTTGACATAACCTCCACATTTTCTTCATTATTGACGAATTCCGGTTGGTTACACTAATAATATATTCTTGCATCTAACTTCGCATAAGATGTTGCATGATTGGTTATCGCCATAACACTAAGAGAATGTCGAGCAAATGAATAATAAAAGCCGTTCCTACTTTTTCCGACTCGCTGCGGTACTCGCCGTGATCATCGGGGTCGTTTTCTTTGCGTGGAAATACTTCAACGTATCTTCATCAACAAGTGATTCTCAGAATGCAGAATCAAAACCTAATCCCTTTCAACCACCAGTACAAGTAGCGACGGCCGAAATCAAATCGATACCTCATTACCTAGGAGGATTAGGAACGGTTCTGGCGGCCAATACCGTTACTGTCACCAGCCAGGTGGAAGGTCAGTTAATCGCCTTGCATTTTAATGAAGGTCAATACGTCAAAAAAGGGGATTTGCTGGCAGAAATCGATCCTCGCACCTTCCAAGTCAAACTGGCAAGAGCGCAAGGGCAATATGCCAAAGATCAAGCAACATTAGCTAACACTAAACAGGATTTGCTCCGTTTTCAGCAATTGGCTAAAAGTAAACTGATCTCTCAGCAAGAGCTGGATAAACAAATCTCTTTGGTTCGTCAGAGTGAAGCCAGCTTACAGGCCGACCAAGCAGATATCGACGAAGCCAAACTGCAATTGGCATATAGCCGTATTACCGCCCCGATTTCCGGTCGCGTCGGATTAAAACGCATTGATATCGGCAATCACGTATCTGGTGGAGGAGCAACGCCAATCGTCGTTATTACGCAAGTCGATCCTATTGATGTCGTGTTTTCCCTGCCTGAAAACGATATTGGTGCTGTGTTAAAGGCGCAAAAAAATCACAAAAATGTGGTTGTCATTGCATGGGATCGCAATAATCAGCAGCAATTGACACAAGGAAAACTTATCAGTATCGATAATCAAATTGATGTTACGACTGGCACGATCAAGATGAAGGCCCAATTCAATAATCAAGATAATGTGTTGTTTCCTAATCAATTCGTCAATATTCAGATGAAAGTCAATACCCTGGACGATGTTGTTGTGATCCCTACGGCTGGTTTACAAATGGGAAATAGCGGTAATTTCGTCTGGAAAGTGGATAAAGAGAACAAAGTCAGTAAGCATAAAGTTATTGCTGGCCTGCAAGATAATCAATTGGCGGTCATCAACAGTGGGCTGTCAGCAGGTGAGCGTGTCGTCACTGATGGTATTGATAACCTGACCGAAGGCGCCAAAGTTGAAATTGTCAAACCTTTGACAATCGAAGCCCTTAATGCGGATCAAAGTAAGAAAAAATCAGAACAATCAAACGGTAAGATGGAGAATTCCTAATGCAATCTGATTCTCCAATGACCGGCGGAGGGCCATCCCGCCTGTTTATCCTGCGCCCTGTTGCCACAACACTGTTTATGATTGCGATCTTGCTGGCCGGGCTAATGGGTTACCGGATGCTGCCAGTATCTGCATTGCCACAAGTGGATTATCCCACTATTCAGGTGGTAACACTGTATCCTGGTGCCAATCCAGATGTGATGACATCCGCTATCACTGCGCCACTGGAACGCCAGTTTGGTCAGATGTCCGGCTTAAAACAAATGTCATCCAGAAGTTCCGGTGGCGCTTCTGTGATCACGTTGGTATTTCAGCTCTCACTACCCTTAGACGTGGCAGAACAAGATGTACAGGCGGCGATCAATTCAGCCAGTAATCTATTGCCCGATGATCTGCCCTATCCCCCCATTTACAGCAAAGTCAATCCGGCTGATCCGCCTATATTGACGCTGGCCGTAACCTCTGATGCCCTGCCGATGAGTCAGGTACAAGATATGGTGGAAACGCGCATATCCCAGCGTATTTCTCAGGTCAGTGGTGTCGGTTTGGTGACGTTGGCGGGCGGGCAACGCCCCGCTGTGCGCGTGAAATTGAACGCACAGGCTTTGGCGGCACAAGGATTAGACAGCGATGTTATCCGTTCTGCTATCATGAAAGCCAATGTGAATTCGGCAAAAGGCAGTTTTGACGGCCCCACTCGCTCTATTACCATATCCTCCAATGACCAGATGAAATCTATCGATGATTATCGCAATTTAATCGTGGCCTATAAAAATGATGCGCCGATCCGCTTGCGTGATGTCGCCACCATTGAACAGGGCGTGGAAAATAGCAAATTGGGCGCATGGGCGAATGAAAAACCCGCCATCGTCATCAATGTCCAGCGCCAGCCTGGGGCTAATGTTATTGAGACTACAGATAATATTCGCATCATGTTGCCAGAATTGATCAACAGCCTGCCCAAATCTGTCAATGTGGAAATGCTGACAGATCGTACGGTTTCGATCCGTCATTCCGTCAAAGATGTGCAATTTGAACTGTTGCTGGCTATTGCGCTGGTCGTCATGGTGATCTACCTGTTTTTGCGCAATGTAACGGCAACCTTGATCCCAAGTATTGCCGTACCGCTTTCGCTGGTGGGTACATTTGCTGTGATGTATTTTTGCGGCTTTTCCGTCAATAACCTCACCTTAATGGCATTAACTATCGCAACCGGCTTTGTGGTGGATGATGCTATTGTGGTGATAGAAAATATTTCCCGTTACATTGAACGGGGAGAAAAACCGCTGGCGGCAGCGCTAAAAGGCGCGGGAGAAATTGGTTTTACGATTATTTCCCTGACTTTCTCATTAATCGCCGTCTTGATCCCTCTGCTATTTATGGGGGATATCGTCGGTCGGCTATTCAGGGAATTCGCCATTACCCTCGCCGTCGCGATTTTAATTTCTGCCGTTGTCTCACTGACGCTAACGCCGATGATGTGTGCAAGGATGCTGAAACCCGAAGCTGATATTAAACACAATCGCTTCGAGCAAGCGTGCGAACGCTTCTTTGAACGCATGATTGCCGTGTATGCTGTCCTCCTGAAACGGGTGTTGAATCATCCCTGGATGACACTTGGTGTTGCATTCGGTACGTTAGCCCTGACTGCCCTACTCTATATCATGATCCCTAAAGGATTCTTTCCTTTGCAAGACAACGGCCTGATCCAAGGCACACTGGAAGCACCACAATCCATTTCGTTCAATGCAATGGCAGATAAACAGCGGCAAGTTACTGCTCTGCTATTAAAAGATCCTGCTGTAGACAATGTCACCACCTTTATTGGTATCGATGGTAGCAATCCAACATTGAATAATGCACGTCTTCAAATCACGTTGAAACCACTCAAGGAGCGTGACGACCGGATTGACGAGGTTATCCCACGCCTGCAAGCGCGGATTGCTAAAGTTCCCGACGTCAAGTTATACCTGCAACCAACTCAGGATTTGACCATTGATACCCAACTATCGCGCACGCAATACCAATTCACGTTGCAAGCCACTTCGCTTGATGAACTCGCTGTCTGGGTTCCAAAATTGCAGCATGCCCTAAAACAACGTTCAGAATTGGTGGATATCGGTAACAATTGGCAAAATCAGGGGTTAGTAGCCTACCTCAATGTGAATAGGGATATGGCTAGCCGTTTTGGGATCTCTATGGCCGCCGTAGACAATGCTTTGTATAACGCTTTTGGCCAACGCCTGATTTCAACTATTTACACTCAGTCAAATCAATATCGCGTTATCCTTGAGCAAGATACGAAGAATTCATCGGGGCTGGAAGCGATAAACAATCTTTATCTGACCGGTAATGATGGCAAAATGGTACCTTTCAATACCATTGCCACGGTTGAACAACGGTTAGGGAATTTGTCTATTGACCATCTGCAACAATTTCCTGCGGCCACTTTTTCATTCAACGTAGCGAAAGATTCATCCCTTGAACAAGCTGTCAATGCCGTCAAAGGGGCAGAACAAGCAATCCAAATGCCAAAAGATATCATTACGCAATTTCAGGGAGCGACACTGGCGTTCCAGGATGCACTCAGTAATACCCTTTGGCTGATTGTAGCGGCTGTCGTCGCCATGTATATCGTGCTCGGTATTTTGTACGAAAGCTTTATTCACCCTGTCACTATCTTATCAACCTTACCTACTGCGGGGGTTGGCGCATTGTTAGCTTTAATGGCTGGCGGGTACGAACTGGATATTATTGCCATCATTGGGATCATTCTCTTAATTGGCATTGTGAAGAAAAACGCCATCATGATGATCGATTTTGCTCTGGCCGCAGAGCGGGAAAAAGGGATGACTCCTTATGAAGCTATTTATCAGGCCTGTCTGTTACGTTTCAGGCCAATTTTGATGACAACAATGGCAGCACTGCTGGGCGCATTGCCACTGATGTTGAGCACCGGTATTGGTGCAGAGCTGCGCCGTCCGTTAGGCGTCAGTATGGTGGGAGGTCTGATTATGAGCCAAATCCTAACCTTGTTCACAACGCCTGTTATTTATCTGTTGTTTGATCAGTTAGCACACTACCGTCGCAATAAAAACAATAAGAAAGATAAACAAATAAGGCTAGATAAATCCTCAGTTAATCATCAGGAGCCGCTGTGAAATTCTTCGCCCTATTTATCCAGCGGCCAGTTGCCACCACATTGCTGAGCTTAGCCATCACCCTATGTGGTGCACTCAGTTTTATCCTGCTGCCTATATCGCCGTTGCCACAAGTTGATTTTCCCGTGATAACAGTTCAGGCTTTCATGCCCGGCGCGTCACCAGAAACGATGGCGTCCTCCGTAACGACGCCTCTGGAACGCGCATTGGGCAGGATAGCGGGGGTAAAAGAGATGTCTTCTGCCAGCTCGTTGGGAAGTTCTTCTATTTACCTGGAATTTGATCTCAATCGGGATATCAATGGCGCAGCACGGGATGTCCAGGCCGCGATCAATGCCGCTCAAAGCTTGTTACCTTCCGGTATGCCAGACAAGCCAAGGTATCATAAAGCTAATCTATCAGACGCCCCAATCATGATCTTAACTCTCACCTCAGATAATTATAGTGAGGGGCAACTGTATGATCTTGCGTCTACCCGATTGGCGCAAAAGCTTTCTCAAATAGAAGGTGTCAGCAAAGTCAGTGTCGGTGGTAGTTCATTACCGGCTATACGTGTTGAACTAAACCCTAATGCGCTCTTCAACCAAGGTGTTTCTCTTAACGATGTCAGTAATGCCATCAATAATGCTAATGTTCGGCTGCCGACAGGCCATGTTGATACCAATAACCAGATCTGGCAGCTGCGCACCAATGATGAATTGAAAACACCTGACAGTTACCGTTCGATTATTGTCCATTATAATAATGGAGCACCTGTCAGGTTGCAGGATGTTGCAAATGTTAAGCGCTCTGTCGAGGATATCCGCGCCGCGGGCATGTCTGGGAATAAGTCTGCAATTGTGCTTATTATCCGCCGCGAAGCGAGTGCAAATATCATCTCAACCGTACAACGCATTCGTGATCAGCTCCCAGCCCTGCAAGCCTCCTTGCCTGCCAATATTCAGCTCAACGTTGCTCAGGATCGTTCACCAACTATTCAGGCTTCCCTGCACGAAGTAAAACGCGCATTAGCCATTGCCGTCGCTTTAGTGATTCTGGTCGTATTCCTGTTTTTACGTTCCGGCCGAGCTACGCTAATCCCGGCAATTGCCGTTCCGGTGTCGCTCATTGGTACTTTTACCGCCATGTATTTATGTGGTTTCAGCCTCAATAATCTTTCGTTGATGGCATTAACCATTGCCACCGGATTTGTTGTCGATGACGCCATTGTGGTATTGGAGAATATTTCCCGCCATTTGAATGCGGGCTTAACCCCCATGCAGGCTGCCCTCAAGGGAACCAGAGAAGTTGGTTTCACTGTGCTGGCTATGAGCTTGTCACTTGTTGCGGTATTTATTCCCCTTGTATTGATCGATGAATTACTTGGCCGATTATTCCGGGATTTTGCTGTTACCCTGGCAACTGCCATTGGGATTTCTCTGTTAGTTTCACTGACCTTAACCCCGATGATGTGTGCACATCTGCTCAAATCTACACCTAAAAATGTCCAGAAGCAGACACGGGGATTCGGTAAGGTTTTATTGAGAATTCAACAAGGTTATGCCCGCTCATTGAAATGGATACTCAATCATACTCGCTGGGTATTGTTGGCATTGGTTGGCATTATCGCTTTGAATATCTGGCTCTATATCAGCATTCCAAAAACGTTTTTCCCGCAACAAGATACCGGAAAAATGTTGGGGTTTGTGGTTGCTGACCAAAGCATTTCATTTCAGGCCATGCGGGAAAAAATGAAACGCTTTATGCAAGTTGTCGATGATGATCCAACCGTGGATAATGTCGTAGGTTTTACCGGTGGTGACAGCATCAATATGGGCTTTATGTTTGTTTCACTGAAGCCATTGAAAGAGCGTAGTGAAAGCATCCAACAAGTTATTACCCGCTTAAGAAGTAAACTGACCAATGAAGCGGGAGCACGTCTCTATTTAGTTCCTGTTCAGGATCTGAGAAGCGGAGGACGAGGCGGTAAATCGACTTACCAGTTTAATTTACTGTCAGATGATTTTGACGCACTGCGCAAGTGGAGTCCTATCGTCAAGAAAGCATTGGAAAAATTGCCTCAATTGGTGGATGTCAACGGCGATGAAGACGAAGAGGCTAAAGGCGCTGAAATAGCGATTACTTATGATCGTGATGTGATGGCTCGTTTAGGCATCAATGTTGCTGAGGCAAATAATTTACTCAACAATGCTTTTGGTCAGAGACAGGTTTCCACGATTTACGCCCCTTTGAATCAATATAAAGTGGTCATGGAAGTGGCACCGCAATATAACCAAGATCCCAGTGCATTGGAGAAGATGTTTGTCATTAATAGCAAAGGAGAACGCATTCCCCTTTCCTACTTTGCTCAATGGCGCCCTGCCAATGCACCATTGGATGTTTATCACCAGGAACTTTCGGCTTCTTCTACCATTGCCTTTGATGTAGCGCCAGGCTATACGCTGTCTGATGCAATCAGTGCAATAGAAAGAACGATAACAGAACTGGGTGTTCCTTCAGCAGTACGTAGCTCTTTTGCAGGCACAGCACAGGATTTTCAAGAGAGTGAACGTTCGCAATTATTGGTGATCCTGGCGGCTATAGTCGCTGTTTATCTGGTGCTTGGTGTACTCTATGAGAATTACATTCATCCTCTGACAATCCTTTCTACCCTGCCTTCTGCGGGTATAGGTGCTTTGCTGGCTCTGGAACTGTTCAATACCCCCTTTAGCCTAATCGCCATGATTGGGATTATGCTGTTGGTGGGCATTGTTAAGAAAAATGCCATTATCATGGTGGATTTTGCCCTTGAAGCTCAACGAAACAGCAAGCTCAGTGCTCAGGAAGCGATTTTTCAGGCCAGTGTATTGCGATTCCGTCCGATTATGATGACGACGCTTTCTGCCCTGTTTGGTGCTTTACCTTTGGTATTGAGCAATGGGGATGGTGCAGAATTACGTTTCCCACTGGGGATCACGATTGTAGGTGGTCTGGTGGTAAGCCAGCTTCTCACGTTGTATACCACTCCGGTTGTATATCTGTTTTTTGACCGATTACGTGAAAAATGGCGCCTTCGCAAAGCAATACCCTCTCAGAGAGTTGACGCCAACTAGTTGAGCCAGAATGAAATTCAGGATAAGAATAGGTATCAGCAGTAAACTTTTTCTGGCCATTTTTGCCACTTGTATGCTGGTATTGATCACAATGCACTGGGGCATTTACCTCAGCTTTCAGCACAGTTTTATGGGCTATATTAAACAGAATAGCCAAAATCGGGCGAATACGCTGGCACAAGCATTGACAGAACAATACCAGCAATATGGCAATTGGCATTTTCTGACTCAAAATGATCGCGCGATATTTCAAATTATCCGCACGATTGAACAGGGTGACAACCCGCATCAGAAAACCAAACCTCATGGGTGGCGTCCCCAATTTTGGGTTGTGGATACTCACATGCATCGTTTAGTCGGGCATTCTAATGATATTCCGGTAGAAAGTTATCGCGAGCCGGTCACCTATAAAAACAATATTGTCGGTTGGGTAATTGTCAGTGCCTCAGATAAAATTACCCGTCAGGCTGATATTAGTTTCGCTCACCAACAGCAACTTACCAGTTGGGCTATTGTCGGTTTTTCCACCTTACTGGCATTAATCGCCACTTTTCTTCTCTCACGTGGCCTTTTAAGACCAGTTAAGCGGTTAGTGGAAGGTACACATAAACTCGCGGCAGGCGATTTCAGTATTCGTGTCGTTCCATCCAGTGAAGATGAAATCGGTAAACTGGCAATGGATTTTAACCAACTTGCCAGCACGCTGGAAAAAAATGAACAGATGCGCCGTGATTACATGGCTGATATTTCCCATGAGCTACGTACTCCACTTTCTGTTCTGCGCGGTGAACTGGAAGCTTTACAAGATGGTGTACGGAAACTAACACCGGAAACTATCTGTTCCTTACTTGCTGAAGTCACTACCCTGACAAAACTGGTAGACGATCTGCATTTATTATCCCTTTCTAATCGCGGTTCGCTGGCGTATAGAAAAGAGTCTGTTAATGTCAGTGAATTACTGCAAATCTCCGTAGCGAATTATCATGGCCGTTTTGCGGATAAGCAAATCACGTTGGCATTGAATGTAAAGGAAAATATAACCCTGCTTGCTGATCCAAATCGGCTAACACAGTTATTTCATAATTTGCTGGAAAATAGCCTGCGTTACACCAATGAGCATGGAAAGGTCATTATTTGTGGATATTCCAACCAGCAAAAATGGATATTGGATATACAAGACAGTGCACCTGGATTGACTGTCGAACAATGCCAGCAGGTTTTTGAACGTTTTTATCGTTGTGAATCTTCCCGTAACCGCGCAAGCGGAGGTTCAGGGCTTGGGCTGGCAATTTGCTATAACATTGTTGAAGCCCATACTGGGATAATACGTGCGGAAAGCTCACCTTTAGGTGGTGTTAAAATTCACGTAGAATTACCATTGATTAAATCGTCTGAACTTGAAACACAATGAGTACACAACTGACACAATATACTGTTCTCATCGTTGAAGATGAACCAAAGTTAGGGCAACTGCTGGTTGATTATCTGCAATCCGCAGATTACCAAACCCAATGGCTCAAGCGTGGTGATGAAGTCATCGCTCATGTGCAAAAATACCATCCTCATATTATCTTGCTTGATCTTATGTTGCCCGGTCTTGATGGATTATCGATCTGTCGGGAATTACGTAAATTTTCAGATATCCCGATTGTCATAATGACTGCCAAAACGGAAGAAATTGACCGACTACTCGGTTTAGAAATTGGGGCTGACGATTATATTTGTAAACCTTATAGCCCGCGGGAAATGGTAGCCAGAGTCAAGACAATCTTACGCCGTTGTTACCGTCCGAAGGAGATCATCAGTGAGCAAGGTGCACTGACTATTGATGAAAAACACTTTCAGGCGCGTTATCTTGAACAGACGCTTGAATTAACACCGGTTGAATTCCGTCTGCTCAAAATTATGTCCGGCCAACCAGGGCGTGTTTTTTCCCGCGATCAACTATTGAATAACCTTTATGACGATCATCGCATTGTGAATGACCGTACGATTGATAGCCACATTAAAAACTTGCGCAGAAAACTGGAGCAACTGGATGGGGATAAATCTTTTATCCGTTCCATTTATGGATTGGGTTATCGTTGGGAAGCTGAAATCTGTCGTTTGATATGAGATACAGTAACCGGCATCAATCATGCCAGTTACTGTTGCAACTATCGTCACACACTTATGATTGGCTTTTTTCAACATTCAAAGTTTTTTTACCATCAAGTAAACCTGAAATGATAGCTAATAACAATGCCAGGGCGGCTAATAACCCCCCTGCCAGATTGAGGGAAGTATAGCCATAATGAGAGGCGATAATTACACCCCCCAACCATGCCCCAACTGCATTACCCAGATTAAAGAATCCAATATTGACAGAGGAGACAAGATTAGGTGCACCAGCCTCCTGAGCTTTATCCATCACCAAACGCTGGATTGGCGATACGGTGGCAAAACCCAATGCTGCCATTAAAAATAGGCTCAAACACGCAATAAACTGATTGTCACCATAAAGCCAGAAAATAAATAGAGTTAAGGATTGTAGTCCTAATGTCCAATACAACAATGGCATCATCGTCTTATCTGCAAGTTTTCCGCCGACAATATTGCCAAAGAAAAACCCTAGCCCCAATACCAGCAGGAGCCATGTTATTGCGCTTTCAGAGAATCCTGCAATATTGATCATTAATGGTGCAATATAGGTAATCGTTGTAAAAAATGCGGCGGGGCCTAAGACAGTGATCCCCATAGCTAAAAGAACATGGATATTGGTGAACGCCTGCAATTCTTTTTTAATACTGGCAGGCGCTTTCTGATCGAACTTAGGTAATAACTTCAAAATTCCAACTAATGCGATAATGCCAATAACGGTAATGATTGCAAAAGTGACGCGCCAGGAAATCGCTTTTCCTATCCATGTTCCAAGCGGTATTCCAACTAAATTCGCCAGTGTCATTCCACTAAACATAAAGGCGATCGCGGTGGTTTTTTTATTTTCTGGCACGAGTTCAGCAGCAATAATCGCCCCTATTCCCATAAAAGCACCATGTGTTAACGAGGCCACAATCCGGCCAATAATTGCCAGAGAAAATGTCGGAGAAAAGGCAGTCAGTGCATTTCCGATAATAAATAAGATCATTAACAGGGAAAGCATCTTTTTCCTTTCTATACTTCCCCCCAATATGATTAACACAGGCGCGCCAACAAATACACCAAGCGCATAACTGGTTGCCATATACCCCGCAGTTGGTATTGAAAGACTAAATTCGGTTGCGATTTCAGGCAGTAAACCAGCGACAATGAATTCGGTTGTAGCGATCCCAAATGTCGCTATGGCTAGAGCCAAAATAGCTACAGGCATGGAGAACTCCTAATAATAGGCTGTGTTAATCGAGTTATATTGCAACGGTGTATCGTTATCTCTGAGAGTGTGTAATATATTCGTGCAACAGCCAATTGGGAAGCAATTCAAACAAGACAAAATAGTCATCACGTTCTGTAAAAATAGCGGGACAGAGCATAAAATTTTCTTATCAAACTCCTTGAATGTACAAAATTCAGGCTAAACTTAAGCTGATAATTACCCAATCAGGAGAATGTCTTATGGCTACTGGGCATTATGATCTTAAGAAAGCAAAGAACGGGCAATTTTATTTCAATCTGGTGGCGGCAAACGGTGAGATTATTCTGAGCAGTGAAATGTATACTACCAAGGCTGCTGCCAATAAAGGCATTCACTCTGTGCAAGTTAATTCTCCCGATAAAACTCGCCATGAAGTGAAAAAAAACAAATCGGGCAAGCCTTACTTTGTCCTGAAAGCCCGGAATCATCAAATTATTGCTATCAGTGAAATTCATACTAATGAAGCAAACATGAAGAAATGTATACAATCTGTCATGAAAATCGGTCCAACAGAAAGTATTCGTGACCTGACCAAACAGAATTAACCAATACAATTAATGACTCGCGCCGTATCCGCGGCGCGTTTTCTCTCTTTTCCATAATATGTTTGTGCTAATGATAAAATAGGCGTTAAAATCCCCCCTCTTTTAAACCTTACCCTTAGTAATGATAATGAAGATTGGGTAAGGGCTGACTTGAACTCAGACCGAGAACGTTAAAAAATATGTTTACTCCAGAATTACTTTCTCCTGCCGGCTCTTTGAAAAACATGCGGTATGCATTCGCTTATGGTGCAGATGCCATTTATGCCGGTCAGCCTCGCTATAGCTTGCGAGTCCGTAATAATGAATTTAACCACGAGACATTGGCACAAGGCATTAAGGAGGCGCATGAATTAGGTAAGCGTTTTTATGTCGTTGTCAATATCGCACCCCATAACGCAAAGCTGAAAACGTTTATTCGTGATTTAAAACCCGTCGTAGAAATGGGGCCTGATGCTTTGATCATGTCTGATCCGGGCTTAATTATGATGGTACGCGAGACATTTCCTGAAATAGATATTCATCTCTCAGTTCAAGCCAATGCGGTTAACTGGGCTACAGTCAAATTCTGGAAACAGATGGGATTGACGCGAGTCATTCTTTCCCGTGAACTCTCGCTGGAAGAAATTGCTGAAATCCGTCAGCAAGTACCTGATATGGAACTTGAGGTTTTTGTGCATGGTGCACTTTGTATGGCTTATTCTGGCCGTTGCCTGTTATCGGGTTATATCAACAAACGCGATCCTAATCAGGGAACCTGCACCAACGCCTGTCGCTGGGAATACAATGTGCAGGAAGGCAAGGAAGATAGCGTTGGCAATATTGTCCATATGCATGATCCTATTCCGGTTAAAAACATTGAACCGACATTAGGCCAAGGTGCACCAACAGATAAAGTCTTCATGATAGAAGAAGCCAAGCGTCCTGGCGAATATATGTCAGCGTTTGAGGATGAACATGGTACTTATATCATGAACTCCAAAGACTTACGTGCTCTTGAACATGTGGAAAGATTAACCCAAATGGGGGTTCACTCACTGAAAATCGAAGGTCGTACCAAATCTTTCTATTATTGTGCCCGCACCGCCCAAGTATATCGTCGCGCCATAGATGATGCCGTTGCAGGAAAACCCTTCGATCCAACATTGATGACCACATTAGAAGGTTTAGCACACCGTGGTTATACAGAAGGTTTTCTGCGCCGTCATACCCATGATGCTTACCAAACTTACGAATACGGCTATTCCGTATCAGATACTCAACAATTCGTTGGCGAATTTACTGGCAATCGAGTCAATGGCCTGGCAGAAGTTGCCGTGAAGAATAAATTTCTTGTCGGGGATCATCTGGAACTCATGACACCATCGGGAAATATTAACTTCACGTTAGAATCCATGACAAATAAAAAAGGCCAGGCCGTGGCAATTGCGCCGGGTGATGGGCATATCGTTTATCTTCCTATTCCTGAAGAAATTAAGCTGGATTATGCTTTACTTGTACGAAACTTAAAAGGTGGCAATACCAGAGCACCTCATCCACATGAATGACAAGTGAAATAATTCGAAATAGGATTTTAAAGAAATTAATCTATTTTTTTAGAAATAGATCACATCAATGCTAATTTATTTCTCGTATTATCAGTTTCGAAAAATAAAGAACTAAAAAAAGTTTTATTGTAAGACTAGGAACCACCTCCTTGGCTAGCTCAATCTCCCTTGGGCTGGCCTTTTCTTTTACACAAACAAATAAAAACATAATAAATTCAAATAATTAAGAAAAACACCCATCATTAAAAATCATTAAATTAATTAATGCTTCCAAATCCTGACTGGATATTTATTAATCTTTTATTAGTAACCGCATTTATAATAATCAAAAAACCATCTTTTTGATAAATAATGTCAGGATTTATTCAGTTTAATGAAGGAAATTTTGAGAAAAGTAAACCAAATTATTCAGTTTATGAATAACTTCAATATTTATACCAATCTAATTTCAAGATGCGTGTGATTTCTCCCCGCTCTGCGGAGTGACATCAAGTTTCATATTGCAACTTGAAGTTTAATGAGTATGTCACCATACCAGATAAATATTATTTCACTCTATCTTGATATAATATGGTTAATTTTTAGCAAAATTTGTATTAACTGAAGCGATCCACTGCTGCTTCCCTCTCCACTTGCCTTGTGATCAACTCAAATATAAACAACAATCAGTAGCGCCTTTTGCAAACTGGAGTTAATCATGACTGATATCATTAAGTTGCTAGGAAAAGACGCAGAGAGTTTATTGGAACATCAATGTAATACCATTCCACGTGAAAATCTCTATCTTCCAGGCACAGATTTCGTTGATAGAGTTATGCTCGAAAATAACCGCCCCAATACTGTTCTTCGCTCCATGCAAACCTTATTGAATCATGGACGTCTGGCCGGTACAGGTTATCTCTCAATTTTGCCAGTAGATCAGGGAGTTGAACATTCTGCCAGTGCTTCTTTCGCGGCCAACCCTCTCTATTTTGATCCCAAAAATATCGTTGAACTGGCGATTGAGGCAGGCTGTAATTGTGTTGCTTCAACTTACGGTGTTTTGGCGTCTGTTTCTCGCCGCTATGCTCATAAAATCCCGTTTCTGGTTAAGCTTAATCACAATGAAACGTTGACCTATCCCGCCCAATATGATCAAACTTTATATGCCAGTGTCGAACAAGCATTTAATATGGGAGCCGTTGCAGTTGGCGCAACAATCTATTATGGCTCTCCCGAATCACGCCGCCAAATAGAAGAAATTTCAGCCGCCTTTGAGCGCGCTCACGAACTTGGCATGGTCACTGTGTTGTGGGCTTATCTGCGTAATTCCGCTTTCAAGAAAGATGGCGTTGATTACCACACCAGCGCCGATTTAACCGGCCAGGCGAATCACCTGGCTGCAACGATCGGTGCCGATATCGTTAAACAAAAAATGGCTGAAACTAATGGTGGTTATACTGCTATTGGGTTCGGGCATACGGATAAACGCGTCTATAGCAATTTGACCACTGAACATCCGATTGATCTCGTTCGTTATCAAATTGCTAACTGCTATATGGGACGCGCTGGATTAATCAATTCAGGTGGGGCTTCTGGAAACAATGATTTAAGTGATTCTGTGCGCACAGCCGTTATCAATAAACGTGCCGGAGGGATGGGATTGATCCTTGGCCGCAAAGCGTTCAAAAAATCGATGACAGAGGGCGTTGAGTTAATCCACTCCGTACAGGATGTTTATCTCGATCAGAAAATTACCATCGCCTAATCAATGAGTTTCAGTATGTTCAAAATGGGGATCTCTGCATCCCCATTATTTACCCCAAAATTCACCACCATTGATGAAAATGGTGAACTGGCCCAATGCCATGACCAACTTGTAAACTATCCGCTTGTATCAGCGCATTTTGTAAATATGTTTTAGCAACCGGCAATGTACTTTGCCAGTCTGAATGGCATGGACGCAATGCAGCAAGTGCCGCGGATAAAGTACAACCCGTTCCATGAGTATGCCGTGTATTTATTCTGGGTGCAGTAAAACGCCACTCCCCTTCCGGAGTAAAAAGCCAATCCGGGCTTTCCTCATCATTCAAATGTCCGCCTTTCAATAAAACCGCCTGACATCCCATTGAACGTAATGCTCTGCCCTGCTGTAACATTTCATCTTCCGTATCAGCAAGATCACAGTTCAATATGGCTGCCGCTTCCGGCAAATTAGGGGTAATCAGAGAAACAAGTGGCAGCAATTGCTCTACCATTGCGGTAATAGCCTCCGGTGATAGCAAGGGATCACCGCTTTTCGCCACCATAACTGTATCCAATACAATGCAGGGAATAGCATAACGATGCAGCGACTCTGCTATCACAGCGATATTGGCTGCATTCGACAACATCCCAATTTTGGCGCTGTCTATCCTGACATCTGAAAGCACTGATTCTAACTGAGCAGCAACAAAAAGGGGATCAAGATCATACACAGATTGTACGCCCAGTGTATTTTGTGCAACCAACGCAGTAACAACTGTCGTACCGTAAGCCCCAAGCGCGGAAAAGGTTTTTAAATCGGCCTGAATGCCGGCACCACCGCTAGGATCGGTTCCTGCGATAGTCAGTGAATTAATTCTCATTATAGTGATTCCTACCGCCAGCTAAAGAAAAGCGGTATCGGAATAAGAGATAAGTCCTCAAGAGAAATTAACTGCAAATTGGTGACCATAGCCTGCTAATAATGTATTAATTTCATCTTCCATGGTCTCCTGAGTCCAGGTAATAAAACGTTGCCAATGG
>NZ_JADEUF010000086.1 GCF_015163655.1 Xenorhabdus griffiniae
TGCTTTCTCACACATTGGGTATTTTTGCCAACTTTAAACAAGGTAAAAAACAACGCGACTGGCTTCAACAAACGCTCGTTATTGGGTGTTAAAGTTGAGCATCGCGTTAATTATTCTCTTAAGAGAGGGTCAGGAACATGGCTCGATATTATCAATCTAAATTTGTCACGGGTAATGAGGCGCTGGTTGACCTTCTACTCGCTCAAGCTGAGTTGGATGAAATCCACAATCTCAACACAGCGGGGTTCGTTTCAGGTTATCGTGGCTCTCCTTTAGCCCGCTTAGATCAAACATTATGGCAACACAGCAAAGCACTTATCCAAGCTAACATTCGTTTCCAACCAGCCGTTAATGAAGATCTCGCAGCCGATGCGCTGATAGGTACACAAAAAGTCGAAACAGATCCAGACCGACAGGTTAACGGCGTTTTTGGTATGTGGTACGGCAAAGGGCCAGGTGTCGATCGTTCCGGTGATGCACTTAAACATGGCAATGCCTACGGCTCTTCACCAACCGGTGGTGTACTGGTTATCGTCGGCGACGATCACGGTTGTGTCTCTTCTTCCATGTCTCACCAATCTGATCTCGCGATGATGGCATGGAGTATGCCTGTTTTGCATCCAGCATCAGTTGCCGATTATATGAGTGTCGGTTTATGGGGCTGGGCGGCATCACGCGTCAGCGGTGCATGGGTTGGCTTTAAAGCAATCAGTGAAGTTGTGGAAAGCGGCGCTGTCAGAGAAAGCAAACCATTCCCTGATTATAAAATTCCCCACGTTGATTCTGGCCCCGATGGGTTGCATTGGCGCTGGCCGGATCTCCCAGGCCCACAAATTGAAAAGCGCCTGGCCTATAAACTAAAAGCCGTCGAAGAGTTCGCTAAACTAAACCCCATTGATTATCTGCTCGCTCCCTGTGAACAGCCACATGCTTTATTGGTAACGGTTGGCAAGGCCCATAAGGATGTTATGGAAGCCCTGCGTATCGGAGGCCTTACACCTTCTGATTTGGCCCAACAAGGCGTCGCTTTTCTCCATGTCCGTTTAGTTTATCCTTTATCACCACTTCTCAGCGAACTTGCTACCCAAGTCAGTCATATTTTTATTATTGAAGAAAAAGCCGCCATCGTTGAGATGCTGCTGGCTCATCAATTAGTTAAGTTACAGAAAATGACCAATCTGATAGGTAAGCATAACCAGCTTGGTCAGAGGTTATTACCTACTGATGTTGAACTACGCCCTTCACGCCTTGCCGCCCCACTTTCTGGATGGTTACAACAATTCAATTTATTTCTCTCCGTGCCACCCGAATGGTCAACGACTACCATTCAGCACGATACAACCTTACCTAAACGCACACCGTATTTTTGCGCCGGATGCCCTCATAGCACGTCAACTCGCTTGCCGGACGGTAGCCAAGCTCAGCCTGGTATTGGATGCCATGTTATGGCTACGTGGATGGATCGCAATACCGGAAACGGCCTCTTACCAATGGGGGGAGAAGGCGTCGACTGGATAGGACACTCCCCATTTGTCAATCGCTCCCATGTCTTTCAAAATCTGGGCGATGGCACCTATTTCCATTCTGGTCACTTAGCCATTCGCCAATCAGTCGCCGCAGGAAGCCACATTACTTACAAATTGCTGTTCAATGATGCTGTGGCAATGACAGGTGGGCAACCGCTGGATGGGAATATCACCCTATCGCAAATTGTTTCTTTAATGATTGCTGAAGGTGTGAAAGAAGTGGTTGTCGTGACGGATGACATGGATAAATACAAAAACCGCCTTCCTGCCGAGGTAAAGATCTATGAACGAGATTATCTGGAAGATGTACAGAAACGTCTTCGAGATATCGTTGGCGTAACGGTACTTATCTACGATCAAGCCTGTGCCACAGAACTCCGTCGTAAAAGGAAACGGGGGTTAGCGCCAAAAGTGACACGGCGTGCCGTCATCAATGAATTGGTCTGTGAGGGATGTGGCGACTGTCAAATACAATCAAATTGCCTCGCCGTCATTCCAGTCAAAACGCCTTTAGGCACTAAACGCAAGATAGACCAACACGTCTGCAACACAGATCTGTCCTGTCTGAAAGGGTTCTGCCCCAGCTTTATCACTGTCGAAAATGCCAACCCACGTGCAGATCTCAGTAAGATCATCACACAGACTGAGCTAGATAAAATTATCCACAAACTACCTCAGCCAACACTGGCTTCTGCTAAAACACCTTATGAAATCCTATTAGTCGGTATCGGTGGTACAGGTATCGTCACCGCAGGGCACCTACTGGCAAATGCTGCACACTTAGATAACTGCTTTGTGAGCCTGCTCAATTTTACCGGATTTGCGCAAAAAGGCGGGGAAGCTATAACCCATGTTCGGCTATGCCATAACAAGGATACACTGCACCAAGTCAGGATTGATCGCGGACGTGCTAATCTGGTTATCGCCGCTGATTTAGTGGCTGCCACCGGGCAAAACGCACTGGAAGTGATGTCAAGGGGATCAACAAAATGCATACTGAACACTCATGAAACCCAAATCGGTACGATGCTTCGCTCCCCTATGCTGGATTTGGATCACCCTAAAATGTTAGATATCCTGAATCAACATACACAGACATTACTCTCCATTGATGCAGAAATAATGGCGGCTCATCTGGTCGGTGACAAAGACCAAATCAATATCATATTAATGGGTTATGCCTGGCAGCTCGGCAAACTGCCAATCACGCTATCTGCTATCAACAATGCCATGCAAGAACTAGGGGCCTCAGCGGATAATGCCCGACGAGCTTTCTGTATAGGTCGCATCGCGGCAGTACAACCCGAAATACTGCAAAAACACCTTAATATTATGCCGCAAGAAAATATAAAAAGTCTGGACGATCTCATCATGCATCGGTATCAATTGCTGGTTGATTATCAAAATGAAAGATATGCGATGCGTTATCTCAGCCGTATTGCCCAGGTTCAAATGGTGGCTCAGCAGATCGACGCAGAAGAAATTACTCAATCCGTTGCGAAAAACTTATTCAAGTTAATGGCGTATAAAGATGAATATGAAGTCGCCCGACTCTACGTTAAAACCGGTTTTTTCGATAAGCTCCGCTCGCAATTTGATAATACAGAGACCATCCGTTTTCACCTTAGCCTTCCTCTCTTTAATCGCAAAGATCCCCGTACAGGCCAACGTGGAAAAAAAGAATATGGTGCGTGGATCGTTCCTGTATTGCGCTTTCTTGCCGCGTGTAAATCACTACGCGGTACTGTTTTCGATATTTTTGGCTATCAAGAAGAGCGTAAACAGGAAAGAAATTTGCTACTTGAGTATGAGCGATTAATTGATTTTTTAATCGAAAAAATGGAACGCAATAATCTGGCAACTTGCCTGCAACTCGCCGAACTGCCTGATCAAGTACGTGGTTTTGGTCATGTGAAACAAAAAGCGATGAAACGCATGTTGGAAAGTAAAGAAGCGTTGTTGAAAACGTTATAAAATAAGTTGGTAATTTATTCTCTTATAACGAAAAAAGGGCCATCAGGCCCTTTTTTCTATGACTTGCAGACTTTTATCACATCTACAGTCCTGAATCTGGAGCGGGAAACGAGACTCGAACTCGCGACCCCAACCTTGGCAAGGTTGTGCTCTACCAACTGAGCTATTCCCGCATTTTGTGTGGCTTGCATTAAGCCTGACTTGGCATACCCGAATAAATTCTAATTTGGAGCGGGAAACGAGACTCGAACTCGCGACCCCAACCTTGGCAAGGTTGTGCTCTACCAACTGAGCTATTCCCGCATATATTCTGGTATATCGTACGGTTGAAATTCTTCACCGGTACGGGGAGCGCATTATACGAGAAATTATTTCTCTGGCAAGTCCCACAACACAAAAAATTGTATTTTCCCTCTGATTGATGATTAAACCAGCAAAAAATCCGCTTAACCACCAATGCAGAGATTAATTTACGTACAAATTTTATATCAAATGCCGCTCTTTACTTTTGGATCACATTTTATTTCTGGATAAAATGTTCGCGGTAATACACCAATTCAGCAATGGATTCCCGAATATCATCCAAGGCCTGATGGGTATTTTTCTTACTAAATCCCGACAACATTTCAGGTTTCCAACGACGGGCCAATTCTTTCAGGGTACTGACATCCAAGTAACGGTAGTGAAAATACTTTTCTAACTCTGGCATATAGCGAAACAGGAAACGACGATCTTGCCCCACGCTATTGCCACAAATAGGTGATTTTCCTGCCGGCACCCATTGTTCCAGAAAAGCAATGGTTGCTTTTTCAGCTTGCGCATCACCAAACTGGCTGTGCTTTACACGTTCGACTAATCCACTCGCAGTATGCGTCCGCACATTCCATTCATCCATTAATGCCAATTGCGCATCCGGCTGATGAACCGCAATTACAGGCCCTTCTGCAAGGATATTCAATTCCGAATCGGTGACAATAGTCGCAATTTCAATTATGCGATCGCGCTCGGGATCTAGGCCCGTCATCTCTAAATCTATCCAGATAAGATTGTTCTCACTTTTTGACATGATATATCCTAGTTTCCTTCAAAAGAGGTAGTCTGTATCTGTGAGGTATCATAACGTTTTTGATCACTCACAGCGATGATCAGCAAGATAGATGAAAGATAAACAAAAAATAAGTGAGGTTCGGTGGCTAAAAGTAAACTCTCTAAAGGGCAACAACGCCGTGTGCAAGCGAATCATCAGCGCAAGCTGAATAAGGCCAATGCCCAACAGTCAGAAATGGATGACAGCCAGTTTGGTGAGCCACAAGAAGGGTTGGTGATCAGCCGATTCGGGCAACATGCTGATATTGAAGCAGGCGATTCTTCTATACAGCGTTGCAATATCCGCAGAACAATCCACTCATTGGTCACGGGTGATCGCGTTGTATGGCGCCCCGCACTACAACTCCAGTCTGATGTCAAAGTAAATGGTATCGTAGAAGCGGTTCATGAGCGCACTTCCGTTCTTACTCGTCCTGACTACTATGATGGCATCAAACCCATCGCATCAAATATTAACCAAATTGTGATAGTTTCCGCTGTCTTACCTGAGCTCTCGCTGAATATTATCGATCGCTATTTAGTCGCATGTGAAACACTCAATATCGAGCCGCTGATCGTACTCAATAAAATTGACCTGTTAGATGCCGAAAGCCGTGAGTGGGTTAACGAAGTCATGGAGATCTATCGCCATATCGGCTATCGCGTATTGGAGGTTTCCAGCTACACCGGCGAGGGTATCCCTGAACTGACCGCACTGCTGGCTAACAAAATCAGTATCTTTGCTGGCCAATCTGGTGTCGGGAAATCCAGCTTACTCAATACTCTGTTGCCCGACATGAACGAAGATATTCTGGTCAATAATGTCTCAGATAACTCAGGCCTCGGTCAGCATACTACGACCACAGCACGCCTTTACCATTTTCCACTGGGGGGAGATGTGATCGACTCTCCAGGCGTCCGTGAGTTTGGCTTGTGGCATCTAACGCCAGAACAGGTTACACAAGGTTTTGTCGAATTCCGCGAATATCTGGGAGGGTGCAAGTTCCGTGATTGCAAACATCTGGACGATCCTGGATGTGCCCTAAAGGAAGCATTGGAACAAGGCACCATTGCTCAGGAACGTTTCGAAAATTACCACCGGATTCTGGAAAGCATGGCACAGGTTAAACCACGCCGAAATTTCACAAACGCTCAAAAATAAGACAATAATTAACGATACCCTGACATTAAAAATAATGGCAGGTACAATAGTCGACTTTTGTCCAATTTGCCAAGAAAAGAACCAAGAGGTTGACGTGCTGGATAATTTTAAAATTAACTTACAATATTTACTGCCAAAACAATGTATTACAAAACTGGCGGGTTGGTTTGCCAATAAAAAAGCAGGCTGGCTGACGCAGCTTGCTATCAAGACTTTCGCAAAGGTCTACAAAGTGGATATGAATGAGGCACAAGATCCTGCATTCACTGCTTATTCAACATTCAATGAATTTTTTGTCCGCCCCCTTAAAGAAGGCATTCGCCCTATCGCCAATGAAGCCCACCAATTGGCTCTGCCAGCTGACGGCACCGTCAGCCAGCTTGGGGCGATCCGCGAGGATCAGATTATTCAGGCCAAAGGTCACTATTACACTATAGAAGCATTGCTGGCAGGACAGTATCAACTGGCCGAACAGTTCCGTAATGGTCAATTTATCACGACTTACTTATCGCCAAGGGATTATCACCGTGTCCACATGCCATGTGATGGCGTGCTCAAGGAGATGATCTATGTCCCTGGCGATCTGTTCTCAGTAAATCCCTTGACGGCAGCCAATGTGCCAAATTTATTTGCGCGTAATGAACGCATCATCTGTTTATTTGAGACGAAATTCGGCCCTATGGTGCAAATTCTGGTTGGTGCGACCATTGTTGGCAGTATTGAAACTGTCTGGAGTGGTTGTGTCACACCTCCGCGTGAAGGCATCATCAAGCGCTGGACCTACCCTACAGAAGGTCAAGAAGGCGTCATTTCCCTCAAAAAAGGCGAGGAAATGGGACGCTTCAAGCTGGGTTCAACCGTGATCAACTTGTTTGCGGCTAATCAAATTAATTTTGCCAACAACTTATACAGTGGTTCCCAAACCCGTATGGGAGACGTGATGGCGCAAACTGTTACATCAGAAGAACCCACAGTAAATAACGATGAATCAATGAATTAAAGATATCATCAGCTAATTTATAACCAAGGAGCCCCTTATTGTGCGCCTGATTATCAGTTTACTTCTCAGCCTATTAATTGCGAGTCCGGCTTTTGCTTCTGTGCCTCAGTTGGATGAAACCCAACTAAAACAAGAACTGAAGCAGGTTGGTGGCAGTAAACGCTCACAAGATTCTGAAATCGCACATGCACTTCAAGGGGCAATAAATTGGGTTAATGATACAAAATCCGCCAATGAGCGTTCCCAGAAATATCGACAAGCAATTGATGAATTTCCTAAAATCATCAAAGAACTACGCCAAAAAATCCTTGCTGAAGACAATGCCGCTATCCCCATTCCGGCTAATCAACCTATCAGCAATTTAGAACAGCAAATTATCCAGACAAATAACGAATTACAGGAACAAGGGCGCCAATTACAGCACGAACAGGATAAGCTCCGAGAAATCAGTGATTCCATGAGTCAATTACCTCAACAGCAGGCTGAAGCAAAGCGTTTGCTGGCTGAGGCAACTTCTCGGTTCCAGTCTCTGGGTTCACCTTCCACGCCACTGGCCAAAGCGCAATTGGCGCTGGCGCAAGCAGAAGTCAATGCCCGTAAGGCTATGGCTGATGAACTGGAGATGGCTCAACTTTCTGTCAATAATCGTCAGGAGATTGCGCGCATACGCACAGAATTATACAAAAAACGTTATCAACGACTGGATGTTAAACTCCAGCAATTACGCAGCCAGTTAAATATCCAACGCCAGCAGAAAACGGAATCTGCGCTGGAGTATACAGAAATGCTGGCGGAGCAGAGTGGTGAAAAACTGCCAAAGTTTTTGCAGGAAGAACTCCAGCAAAACCGCCAATTGTCGCAAATGCTCAACCAACAAACCCAGAGAATGGAAGCCATTGGTTCAAAACAGCGCAAGGCCAATAGCGAAATTCTTTTTGTTCTCCAAACACTCAATACTATCCGTGAACAAGCACAATGGCTAAACGATTCCACTGCACTTGGTGAAACCTTGAGGGCGAGAGTTACCCATATTCCCGATATGTCAAAATCCCAGCAAATTGACAGAGATATTGTCGAATTGCGGGTCGAAAGACTGAAATATGAGGAAATGCTGGAACAGCTGCAACGGCCTCTTGAACAAACATTGCCCTCATATCACGCTCTGACGCCAGAGCAAAAAAAGGTCTATGAGTCACTTATCCGCACCAAGAAAGAGCTATTAAATTCCCTGCTATCAGGATATGACAATGAGATACTGGAACTGACACAATTCAAGGTCATCACCAACAAATTAAATGATGCCCTGAAAGAAGTTCAGGATGCTACCCACCGCTATCTGTTCTGGGTAGCCGATGTCAATCCTATATCGCTCAATTATCCATTGAAGGTGGTGCAAAATCTGACGCGTCTGTTATCTCTGGACACATTCTCTCAGTTGGGTGCCGCCATCCACAGCATGTTAACCAAACAAGATACTCTGCTCTATTTGCTGGGTACTTTATTACTGGTCATTTTTAGTGTTAGCTCACACCGCCAGTATCATGCTTTTCTTGAGCGTTCGAGTAATCGCATCGGAAAAGTGACACAAGATCATTTCTCTTTGACTATGCGCACCGTTTTTTGGTCTGTTGTCGCGGCATTACCGTTGCCAATGCTTTGGTCAGCCATTGGTTATGGGTTACAAAATGCATGGCAGTATCCGATGGCGACCGCAATAGGTAACGGCGTCCGTGAAACCACCCCCGTTCTGTGGATCTTTATGCTCAGTGCGGCCTTTGCCCATCCCAATGGTTTATTTATCGCCCATTTTCGCTGGCCGGAAGAACGCATCAAGCGAGCAATGCGTTTCTATCGCCTTTCCATTTTCCTGATCGTGCCTCTGATGATGGCATTGATCACTTTTAATCATTACAAAGACCAGGACTTTATAGCAACCCTCGGCCGGCTATGTTTCATCATGCTCTGTATCTCGCTGAGTTTGGTCACCAGTAGCTTAAAACGCGCTGGCATTCCACTCTATATGGACAAACATGGTTCAGGCGAAAATATTGTTAGCTCTGTTCTATGGTGGATACTGCTTTCGGCCCCAATCTTAGCGGCACTCGCTTCAATCCTGGGTTATCTGCAAACCTCACAAGCGCTATTAGGCCGTCTGGAAACCTCTGTCGCTATCTGGTTCTTCCTGCTGGTCATTTACCACATTGTACGTCGATGGATGCTAATCCAGCGCCGTAAGATCGCTTTTGAGCGGGCAAAACAACGCCGTGCCGAAATATTGGCCCAGCGCGCCAAAAGTGAAGAAGATTCTGGCAATATCAATAGCAGCGTAGAGGGATCAATCGAGATTGAAGAGCCAGTCATCGATTTGGATGCTATCAGTGCCCAGTCGTTAGGGTTGGTGCGCTCAATTCTGACAATGATAGCACTGGTTTCACTTATTCTATTGTGGTCTGAACTACATTCAGCCTTTTCTTTCCTTGAAAATATCCGCCTTTGGGACGTGAGTACAACCATCAATGGCGTTGATAGCATTCAGCCAATTACTCTGGGTTCCGTATTAATTGCAATCTTAGTTATTGTTATTACTACGCAACTCGTCCGTAACTTACCAGCTCTGCTGGAACTCGCCCTGTTACAGCATTTAGTGCTGACACCGGGAACAGGTTATGCCATTACGACACTAACCAAATATAGCATTACCCTCATTGGTGGTTTGGTAGGTTTTTCTCTGGTGGGTATTGAATGGTCAAAAATACAATGGCTAATTGCTGCAATGGGGGTTGGGCTTGGTTTTGGCTTACAGGAAATTTTCACCAATATTATTTCTGGTCTGATCATCTTATTTGAAAAACCGATCCGCATTGGTGATACCGTGACCATCCGTGGACTGACAGGCAGCATCACGAAGATCAATACACGGGCAACCACCCTGTCTGACTGGGACAAAAAAGAGATTATTGTTCCCAACAAGGCCTTTATTACAGAGCAATTCATCAACTGGTCACTGTCTGACACGATCACGCGTATCGTCCTGACAATCCCTGTGCCGGCTGATGTTGACTCTGCAAACGCCACTGACATATTGATGTCTGCCGCCAAAAGCTCACCCTTTATTCTAGATAACCCAATGCCGGAAGTGTATTTAGTGGATTTGCAACAAGGCATTCAGATTTATGAACTACGTGCCTATGCTGCAGAGATGGGGCATCGTATGCCGGCCCGTCATGAAGTACATCAACATATTTTGCAGGAATTCCGCAAACATGATATTACCTTGCCATTCCCACCATTTCAGGCACGGGTTGATATTTTTGGACAAGAGATCCGCAGTGCTACAACTAACTTCACGGGCCGTAATCCCCCACGCAGGCCGGGAGAACTGTAAGCATGAAAAAAAATATTTTTATCTCAATATTATTCACTTCTAATGTTGCTTTTTCTTCAACGAAAGCCGATTTAGATTACTGCGCCACAGTTGAATCTTGGGCTACTCAACAAGTGATAGAATCAGCATTTGAGAAAAATAAACAACTTGATAAGCTAAAAGCAACTTCGTTTCTAATAGAAAGAACCAAATTAATGGATGGCAGAAAAGAAATTAAGTTTGAAGATTGGGGGCAATTATATACTCAAACAATTAAAGTCATCATTCCATACGTCAATAATCAAAAGAAAAAAGTAACTTTTATTGCATCATCGATTATATCAGCAGAAGAGTGTTCATTAGGAATGCCGTCCTATTTTGACATAACACCTGATAATTATATTTTCAATAAAATATAGAACTATTTGTTAAACAAACGAGTGGCGTCACTTGAATTTTTTACCAAGTGACGCCACCTAAAAAAATGGTCATATATTCAATCCGTTGATTGGCATTAAACATAGTATTCACGTTCAATGAAGGTGCCGATGACTTTATCGTATATTTCTGGCGACTTAGAATAACCCCGTGTCTTGCGATTGAGTCGTTTAATTCGAGTGCGCAAAGTCAAATTCTCCCTCTCAGCATCGCCTTTACTATGCTTTTTGACGAATTCCGTTTGCTGACAAAATCGACATTTTACTTCAACTGTTGTCATTTAATTTTTCCAAAAAAATGGTGATTACACACAACCATCAACGGGCTGAATACGTGACCGGATATCTGTTTTGGTACAATACTGGAATCCAGCCTTGCCAAGCAAACGCCATTACTAATGGCTTTTGTGGTATCGGGGGGATTAATAATTTATTGGTTAATGTGCAAGAAAATTAAATAAAGCCGAGGATATGTCAATCCGATATGTCGAATATCTATCATTTTTATTTGGATAAAATTTTCTTCTAAAAGGAGGGGACGTGATCCCAGGGCAACCGCATGAGTTATCAGCATGTTAAAACAAACAATTAATTAACACTAAAGTCTTGATGAGAACACCTTGTGTGGTTAATTATAGAGCAATAAGGTGAACCAACATTACGTCATATTCGCTTAAATATTGTGTATTGAATCCATTCTGAAACATATATTTAACAAAAAATCAACTCGTGCGGGAGCCCTGGACGTGATCCCAACTTCCAGAAGAAAAATTTCCTTTTAATTAGCTCAAAACAACTTTGATGAAATCAAATAACATTAATGACGCATACCGATTGCTAATCGATTCATCCCATTCATAAGCGCAATCGCAAAGGTCAAATCAGAAATTTCCTGATCCGTGAAGTAATCTTTCAAGGGTAAATAAGCATTATCATCTGCATGTGTTGTTACAACGTGAGTAAGCGCTTCGGCCCACTCCAACGCCGCTTTTTCACGAGGAGTAAACTGACTACTCACTCGCCATCCGGCTAATTCAGCTAACCGACGTTCTGTCTCTTGATTTTCGCGCAAAACTTGAGAGTGTTTATTTAAGCAGAAAGAACAACCATTGATTTGAGATACTCGCAAATAGATCAATTCAACCAATTGCAAACCTAACGGACTATTTTCCAGACCTTCTTTTACAGCACGAAAACCTTGTAGTAACTCTGGAGATAAATTGTAGTAAGCAAGACGCAATTTACTCATAAATAATACTCCTTATATTAATACCCTAAGAGACTATATTAAAAATGATTACTTTAAGCAAAGGAAGGGATTATTTTTCATAACAATCATTTTATTTAAGTTAAAAAGGCATAAAAGGAGTATTGATTCAAATCTATATAATTCACCACATTAATTATATACCAATCTAACTTTAAGATGCGTATGATATCTCCCCCGCAAAGCGGGGGAGATATCAAGATTTCATATAGTGTTGTAAATTGCAATTTGAAGTTTATATGCGCATATATACCAATCTAACTTCAAGATGCGTGTGATTTCTCCCCGCGAAGCGGGGGAGAAATCAAGTTTAATATCGTGTTGTAAATTGCAACTTGAAGTTTAATGCGTATACTAGAAACACAACAACCAATTGATTTATATATAATAAATTAAATATTTTTAGATATTAATACTTTCTTTTTGGATCAGCACCGTACTCATTATCACCCTGAGTACCTTCCAACAGAGTAAATACGAATAAAATAATGCTGGCTACGGGAACGAAAGCTAATAAAAACCACCATCCAGAACAGTTAACATCGTGCAGTCGGCGTACTGTTACAGCAAGATTTGGAATAAAAGTAACAATGATATAAATCACCAACAATGCCAAACCAGCAATATCATTAATTACTGAAGCCAATGCTATAAGGGCCAGGAGTACAATCATGTTAAATAAAGAAAACATCCAATATTCTTTACGACGGGCACGGCCAGAGAATCCAGCATAATTTTTCAAAACACTTAGATACCAATTCATAATATCACTTCATCTAAATCAAATTATATAAAGGAAAAGCAGACAAACTATAAAGGATGATGAATTTTACACTTAATTATCTTTTAATTTCCATAGTCCATTACTAGTTGATAAACATTTCCTTATTTATACTATTATTAGATAGTGATTTAAAAAAACCTTACAAAAGTAAAATTAGAAACAGGAACTATATAAATATCTTTAATTCATATCAAAGTTACGCATAAATTTATCGGAAAAATAAGACACATTATTTTATGATTAACCCTAATTAGATTATCATTTACTTACTCAGCTAATAATCACACAGAAGCACAACTGTTCCAGATCAAATAATAAATCTAGGGGCAGTATCATTTTAGTACAATGAACTGCCATTTTATTGGTTTGATGTAAGATTATTTAAAAACTCACTCAAAAGGCATTAAACCAAATACAAATAACCTACGTTAATAAATACAGCAATAAAAAAATCAGTAATTCCTAATATAGTGGAAAATTATTGATAGAAATCGAGCACTGTCTACTGTTTTCAATATTGTTACCGGTTTTCTGTTTATATTAGGATTTACATTCAGTAATGATAATTCAGGTTCATAAAGAATCGTCATACCACGCTTTGCTCCCTCTAAAACAACATCTACGTAATTTTGTGTACTAGTGACAATAGTTTTATCAATTAACCATGCCACCGTCAGTGCATCATGAATCCAACACCCTGCCAGCCCTCTCGTTCTCATGGAATAATTCATCCATGGGCGAATCGTTTCGACTAAAAATTCACAAAGAGGATTATTAAATGTAGCTAAGTAATCCAAATCAGAATGTAGCATCTGAGTTTGTGTCGTCACGTCCATCGGCACTAAAGTAATATTTGCACCACTTGTCAACACGATATGAGCAGCTTCAGGATCAATGCCAAAGTTGGTATCTTTCTGATAACCAGGGACATCAAATACACCTCCCATGATGACAATTTCAGCTATAGATTCAGTAAATTTGGGATATAATTGCATCACATTAGCAACATTGGTTAAAGGACCAATCGCTACAAGCGTAATCTCACCGGGATTTTGGCATACAAGTTCACCAATTCCATGTACTGCTGATGAAGTAACCAAAGGAAATTGTTCAGGAGGAACAACCTCCTTCCATAAATCACGCAAACCATTTTGGTCAACGCTATGATCAAGTTTTTCACGCCACACTTTCATCGGCTCCAATAATCCTTGGGAAGCGCCACGTAACACAGGGATATTTTCGCCTAATCTCTGTAAAAGCGACTTTGCAACAGAATAACCAATTTCACTAGGCGTATTACCTGATACAGTAGAAATTAATTCAAGAGAAATTTGTGGAGCAGCTATGGCAAGAGCTAATGCAAGGCCATCATCAATATTTGCTCCTGCTATACCATTCCCTGGATCACAATCAATAATTAAACGCATACCTATTCTTTTACGTGAGATGAACAACCACAGGATTCTCCGATCTGTAAATCAAACTCAAATTCACATTCGAGAGCTTCCCCATTCCATGTTTTCAACATTTCAATAGCCGTTTTTGCCATTTTATCAATTGGCTGACATACCGCGGTCAAAGAAGGAAAGTTGAACCGCGATTGCTGCGTAGCATTGAAACAAACCAACGCGATATCATTAGGAACCTTTATTCCATGTTCTGACAACGCGCGAAGACATCCGAACGCCTGTAGCTCATTAGTCGCAAACAAAGCGCGAGGAAGTTTTCCTTTTAACATTTCCAACGTGACCTCATAACCTCCTGTACGAGTATAATCTGTTGAAAAGATCCACTCGTCATGCACAGTCAAGTTCGCCTGCTGTAACGCATCACACCAACCAGCGATACGATCTTGTGTATTTAACATATCACGGGGTCCACAGATGATGGCTATATCACAATATCCATGCTGAGTTAGGTGCTGAGTGGCCTTAAATGCGGCAAGTCTTTCATTTACAATAATTGCGCTGACATTGAGCTTCGCATCAACACGATCTAACATGACACATGGTGTTCCACTTTCTTGAATCAATTCAATATAAGGATGACGATCGACGCTGGTATATAGCAATCCATCAACCTGACGATGCAATAGGTTGTTGATAAGTTCCTTTTCTCGATTTCTGTCATCCCCAGAATCTCCTAATAAAAGAATCTGCCCATGTTTGAATGCTTCTTGCTGCAATGCATGAGCCATTGAGGAAATAAAAGGATTAGATATATTAGGTACAATAAGACCATAAGTTTGCGTCATTCCTGAGACAAGAGCTTTCGCAATACCATTTGGCCTATAACCCGTTTTTTGGATAGCTGCCAATACGCGTTGCCGAGTCGCTTCTGCAACAGGCCTGGGACCATTGTTAACAACATAACTGACTACAGCTACAGATGTGCCTGCTTCTTTGGCAACGTCGGTACGAGTCACTCGTTTAGGATGTAACTTCATGACATTTACTTAATTAATTTGTAGGAGAAGGTTATGACTTAAATAATTTAGAGAATAAAATACCATGCTTTGAGATGTAATAAACATTTGGCACGAATCAAATAATGTTAATTCATGCCAAAGTTATCGATAGTGAGTTAATACTTCGAAGTATTAAATAGCATCATCAGGTAAATTTAGGTCCCTACCTCGTGTCTCTGGGGCAAAAAACGTTGTTATAAAACCAATTCCTGCCATAAATGCAAAATAAAATGCGATGGGCCACCAATGCCCAGTAAAAGACAATAGTGCTGACGCCACCAATGGCGCAGAACCCCCAGATAAAATGGAACCTAATTCTTTTGCAAAGGCCATTTTTGCGTAACGATTTCTCACTCCAAACAGCTCTACTCCCCATGCTGCCTGAACGCCAAATATCCCCAAAGAAGCCAATCCTATACCTACAACAATTGTTGAAATCACAATGATAGGCTCGCGGCTGTCCAGTAAGATAAAAGCAGGCACAGAATATAAGATCAATAATAGACAAAACCAACGATATACAATTCGGCGCCCAAAACGGTCAGATAAATAACCCGATAAAGGAATGATCAAAAAACCTAGTGCTGAAGCAATAAAGACAGCTATTGTTGGTATAGATTTATCTATTACTAATACCTTTGCAACATAACCAATGATAAATCCCTGAGCCAGGTAGGATGGTCCGTTTTCTCCGATGCGCAAACCAACCATGATCCAGAACGCTTTTGTTCGTTTCCAAAAGCTTCGATGCTCTCGTTCGATTTTATTTGCAGGTTTATCACTTAATATCTTTGAATTACGGGATTCCAGAGCCATTTTATAACGCCGAAATACTGGAGACTCATTCATATTCCATCGGATAAATAAGGCAACTACTGTAAGTAATAAACTAGACAGAAATGGAATACGCCATCCCCAATCGAGCAAGCTCTCTTTATCCATTGTCAGCACTAGCAACCAAATCAGTGATGCCAATAATGTTCCACTATTGGAACCAAGAGCAATAATAGAAGAAACCAAACCACGTTTTTTCGGAGGAGCATATTCTCCTAGAATCACTGTACCACCGGAAAGTTCAGCGCCAGCCCCTAACCCTTGCGTAAACCTTAAGATAACGAGACAAATAGGAGCCCACACACCAATTTGAGCATAACTCGGAATAAGCCCAATGAATGTTGTAGAGATCCCCATAAGCATTATGGTTGTCACCATGACAATCTTACGTCCCTTGCGATCTCCCAACCATCCAAACAATAAGGCACCAATAGGCCGTGCGACAAATCCAACTGAATAGGTAGCAAAACTGGAAAGTAAAGCAACCATTGGTGTCATATCAGGAAAAAATACATCACTAAAGATAATTCCCGCAGCTAAACCGTAAAGTGCAAAATCAGCATATTCCATTGCCGTACCCAACCAACAAGAGAAAGCGGCGCGATAAAAATCCTTGTGCCCTTGTCGAGTAACCAAACATACTTCGGATGTATGTCGTTCCCCCGTTAAGGGCACCTTTACATTTGCAAACTGCATAAGATGTTCCCTGAATGTTGGAACAGTAAATTAACAATTTCGATGTTATAAACCGGAAAAAGATTTTTTCATAGTTATATTTATATTATTTTTACTTAACATCTTATCTACTCGAGTAGATTTTGCAAATGTAAAAACATAATAATTTTATTTCAGTCACAAATATTAGATAAAAATGCAGAACCCACAATCCATAAAAAAACAAAAACATGTATCAAAATTTGTTTTACAAAAAAATATTAATGTTACCCTAATCTTTTCAACTGTAAATTATGACTTTAAATTGTTAAACATGAAAAACAATGAAATTGAAATAGCCATAAATAAAACAACCTAACATCATGAAAATAAACAAATTACAATGAAATTAATATATTGAGTGTTTAGA
>NZ_JADEUF010000087.1 GCF_015163655.1 Xenorhabdus griffiniae
TGTAAGCGTTGCGAGACGTTGAGCTAACCGGTACTAATGAACCGTGCGGCTTAACCTGACAACACCGAAGGGGTTTTCGGGAGTGGAAAGAGAGACGGGTTTCAGAGCAGAAAAACAGCTTGTTCGGGATTGAAAACAGGATTTGTCTGGCGGCAATAGCGCGGTGGTCCCACCTGATCCCATGCCGAACTCAGCAGTGAAACGCCGTAGCGCCGATGGTAGTGTGGGGTCTCCCCATGTGAGAGTAGGGCACTGCCAGACATTAATTAGTCAGAAAAGCCATCCGTCACCGGATGGCTTTTTTGCGTTTAATTTTCTTGGCATATTTGGTTATTTTTACGTGTATAAGCGGCCAATATCGCCCTTTCTGATAATTCCAGATAATCTTTCATTGCTTTGGCTGCTTGATCATTTTTCCCTGAATTGAGTAATTCCAGAATATGTGCATTTTTATCGATATAAGGTGCATACAAAAGCTCAGGATCATTCAAAATACCAAAAGCCAGACGCAGTTCTGCGGAAATATTGTGATAGAAAGCGATCAACCTATCACTATCAGTTAATTCTACGATTGCGGCATGAAAGTGCATATTTTCAGTTCCGGCACCAATCCAATCTTGTTGCTCGCGACATTGTTGGGCGGCTTCAACAGCTTGTTTCATTTTGGCGACACTGGGATGCATTGGATAAGCCTGAGCAAGCGCCTGACATTCAATTAACTGCCGTACTCGATAGATATCAATAATAGATGCGATATCGGGCGTTGCAACAAACACGCCACGATTAGGTTCATGTTTCAGCAGCCCTTCTTGCGTGAGAAGGCGGAACACTTCACGTAATGTATTCCGTGAAATTTCAAGCTGTTCACTCAACGCAGCTTCCGATAGTCGTTGTCCAGGTAATAACTCCCCAACAACCAGTTTATTTCTGATGGTTTCAGCGATTCTTTTGCTCAAAATTTGGGGAGAATGGTTTTTTTTCATAGTTATCCGTTAGATTTAATGGCTGATAACAAGCACCTTCAAAGCATATACGAAAGTGAATCTTCACATATTCCCCGATAACCAGCAAGTTACAACTATAGAGCCAATATAGAGCAATATTATTGTGTCTATTGCACCTAATTTGTACGTCTTGACGATAAATCCAACGAAAAATGTTAATAAAGTGATCTCTATTGGATTTTGAAGATCGATAATACAAATTTGTTTGCTTATTTCCTCATCAGATCTTATTTATTGTTCAACAATATATTCACTTTAATCAAACAATCCGCTTCTTTAATTTCACAAAGATGTAGGTATTGTTAAAAAAACAATAAGTTATGTTTTGACATAGTGCATGAGCGCCATGTCTGTCGGCTCAATCTTTGAGTTTTTTGAAATCAGCTGAGGGAAATCATCATGATAAAAACGATCGATTTAAATAGTGATCTTGGCGAAAGTTTTGGTCAATGGCGCATGGGACATGATGAAGAAATACTGGGTATCGTTAGTAGTGCTAACGTTGCTTGTGGTTTTCATGCGGGTGATCCGGTTGGAATTTTGCAAACATTGAAATCTGCGCAGAAAAACAATGTAACGATAGGTGCTCATGTTTCTTATCCCGATTTGGTTGGCTTTGGCCGACGGAAAATGGCTATAGCCAGTCATGAACTTACGGCTGATGTTATTTACCAGATTGGTGCTTTGCAAGGATTAGCGGCGGCGGCAGGCACTAAAGTGAGTTATGTCAAACCGCATGGCGCGCTTTATAACACGATCGCAAATGACGAATATCAGGCAATTGCTGTTATTGAAGGAATTCTGGCGATAGATCCTAACCTTGTGCTGGTTGGTCTGGCGGGATCAAACATTCTCAAATTAGCTCAGGAAAGAGGTGTGAGAACCATAGCAGAAGCGTTTGCTGATCGTGCTTATACCTCACAAGGAGAATTAGTCTCCCGTCGTGAAACAGGATCTGTTTTGCATGATGCGGATCTCGTTGCTCAACGTATGTTGCAATTGGTGACAGAAGGGGGAGTTGAGTCAATTGATGGCAAATTTACCCCTATTCAGGCGGATTCAATTTGCGTGCATGGTGATACTCCTGGCGCGGTAGCGATGGCAAAACAGGTTAAGACAGTTTTGCAGCAAGCAGGAATGACTATTCAGCCATTTATTCATTCATAAGAATGGATCGCATTAATATGGTTAATCATTTGGGGGAGATCGCCTTGCGTTTTTTACCTGTTAATAGCAATACCATCATGGTTGAATTGAGTGGATTGGCAGAAACATTGGCTTTGCTTGATTCACTGAACATGGCACCTATTTTGGGGATTGAAGAAATTATTCCTGCAGCGAGAACGCTGATGGTTCGTTTTCGACCGACAAAAATATCAATCCAACAATTGGCGGCCGCAATCAGTAGCCGGGATTTGCACGAGCGTAGTCATAGGACGGGAAAAAGCATAGAAATTCCTGTGCATTACAATGGTGATGATCTCGCACTGGTTGCGGAAATATTAGGATGTACTGTTCAAGAGGTTATCCAGCAACATACCGAAAATGAATATACCGTTGCCTTCACAGGCTTTGCCCCTGGGTTTGCCTATATGGTATCGAAAACCTCACAATGGAATATACCTCGCCGCAAAAACCCCAGAACGCGCATTCCGGCAGGTGCTGTTGCATTGGCAGGGGAATTCAGCAGCATTTATCCGCAGACAAGCCCCGGAGGATGGCAGCTTATCGGTATTACGACTGAACGTATGTGGGATCTTTCCCGCCCATCTCCGGCCTTATTGCAACCGGGTTATCGTGTTAACTTTCGAGATGTTGGGCGTCACCCTGCAACAATTAGTTTACCTGAAACTGGTGAGACAGAAATTAGCCTGCCTGAAACATCGGACCATAACATAGTTCTTAATCCAGGGGATTCCTGCCATTTGGAAATTTTGTCGGTGGGATTACCAACCTTATTGCAAGATCTGGGGCGGGTTGGACAGGCAAAATCAGGGATCTCAGCATCGGGTGCAATGGATAAAAGCGCCTTGCGCAGCGCAAACCGTATTGTTGGCAATTCCTCTGACCAGGCTTGTCTGGAAATCGTTTCGGGCGGGTTTAAAGCAATCGCATATGGACAGATGTTGGTTGCAATTACGGGAGCTTCATGTCCAATAGAGATCAAAACGCCATCGGGTGAAATATTCCATGTAAATACTTACCAACCCATTGATTTAAACGATGGTGACGAAATTTCGTTGGGTGTTCCTGTCGCTGGTATGCGTTCTTATTTATCGGTACGCGGAGGCTTTACGGTTCCAGCCATCTTATCCAGTCGTTCATTTGATACGTTGTCCAATATTGGGCCGTCTCCATTAAAAATGAATGATAAATTAGTTGTCGGAGAAACATCTCGCTGTGCAGCGATATCCATCTCTGAGGCTCCGGCTTTTGACATGCCAAATAGAGATAAAATCGTCGTATTGGATATCCTATTTGGTCCTCGTACAGATTGGTTTACGCAAGAGTCCATTGACTTATTGAGCAAGCAGATTTGGCAGGTAACACCTCAATCCAATCGGATTGGTTTGAGGCTAAATGGTGAATGCTCACTATCGCGAATTAAGTCACAAGAACTACCCAGCGAAGGAACATGCATAGGGGCGATACAAATTCCAGCCAGTGGGCAACCGGTACTATTTTTGGCTGATCATCCATTGACCGGAGGATATCCAGTTATCGCTTCAGTTGTTGATTATCACCTCGATCTTGCTGGCCAGATCCCCATCAATGCCAAAATTCGGTTCAACCCCATCAGCCAATTCCATGAAATTCAAGGGAGTAATGATTTGCCATGAACACCACTGTGAATCCTTTAAATAACAAAATGAATAAGAAAGTGCTGATTGCCAACCGTGGTGAAATTGCTGTTCGGATCATTCGAGCTTGCCGCGATTATGGAGTGCAGACAGTTGCTGTCTATGCGGATGCCGATATCAACGCACAACACGTTCAACTGGCTGATGAGGCTTATTCTTTAGGAGGAAATAGCCCTACAGACACTTACCTCAATATTCCTCGTTTGCTGGAAATAGCGAAGAGAGCTGGTGCAACCCTGGTGCATCCAGGTTATGGTTTTCTGTCTGAGCGAGCGGAATTTGCTCAGGCAGTGATTGAAGCTGGCTTAACTTGGATTGGCCCTAACCCTGAAACGATTGATGAGCTGGGAGACAAAGTTAAGGCGCGTAAGATAGCCCAAAAAGTGGGAGCACCGCTGGTTGTTGGGACATCCGAGCCAGTCAAAAATGTACAGGAGGTTGTCGCTTTTGCGGAGCAACATGGCTTGCCGATTGCCATCAAAGCGGCTTTTGGTGGTGGTGGACGAGGCTTGAAAGTTGCCTGGCGCATGGATGAAGTGGCAGAACTTTATCACTCAGCGGTACGTGAGGCGACAGCGGCTTTTGGCCGTGGTGAATGCTTTATTGAGCAATTTTTGGATAAACCACGCCATATCGAAGCACAGGTTATTGCGGATAAGCAGGGTAATGTTGTGGTACTTGGCACCCGTGACTGCTCTTTACAACGCCGTAATCAAAAGTTAGTGGAAGAAGCGCCCGCGCCATTTTTAACTCAGGAACAACGAGAACGTATTCATCAGTCGGCAAAAGCCATTTGTGAGGAAGCCAACTATGTGGGAGCGGGTACAGTAGAATTTTTACTGAGCGCAGATGGCACACTTTCTTTTTTGGAAGTAAATACTCGCTTACAAGTAGAGCACCCAGTAACAGAAGAAACAACAGGTATTGATCTGGTTATCGAGCAGTTGCGGGTAGCGGAAGGTTATCCATTAAGTATTCAAGAAACACCGATCCCAAGAGGGCATTCGTTTGAATTTCGTATTAATGCGGAAGATGCGGCTAAAGGTTTCTTGCCAACATCAGGCACAATCACCGAATTTATTCCGCCGGCTGGCCCTGGTATTCGTCTGGACTCTGGAGTGATTAATGGTTCTACAATTCCGGCAACTTTTGATTCACTAATGGCAAAATTAATTGTCACAGGAGCAAGTAGAGAACAGGCCATTGTTCGGGCACGTCGGGCATTGAATGAGTTTAAGATCCGTGGGGTAGCCTCTGTTTTACCTTTCCACCAAGCAGTAATGGAGCATCTTGATTTTGTTTCTGGTGATAAATTCAATGTCCATACCCGCTGGATTGAAACAGATTTCGTAAATGAACTAGAGGCTTCATTACGTCAGTTTCCACTTGCAGATAAAAATATTACCCGTACTTTTATTGAGATTGATGGCCGCAGGCATGAATTGGGATTGCCATTGGATTTATTGGCACATTTAGCCCCTGTGGGCGAACAGCCGCTTTCGTCGTCTGTGATAAAGGAAAAATTGCTGGAAGATCCTTGTCAGGTAAAAGCGCCTATTTCCGGTATCTTGCATTCTTGGATGGTTAAAGAAGGTGAGAAAGTTAGTGAAGGCGATGTAATTGCAGTGATGGAAGCGATGAAAATGGAAATACAAATCAATGCTCATCGTTCAGGAAAAATCACATTCTGTTCTCAGGCAGGGGATTATCAGGATGCAGGAAGTGTTTTGGCTAACATAAGTGAGTAATTAATATACCCTATGTTCGTCTTTAAAGTTATTTACATTTCTCTTAGAAATGTAAATAATAATGCTTCTCAATAGTATTTTTGCTTGAAAATAAATGTCTAAAATTACCAAAATTTACGCTAGCCTGGCGAAAAGTGGCCTGTGTGTTCCTTTGATGTCCGCATCTATGCTGACAGTCGCTATCTCTACCAACGCATTTGCAAATGCTGAAAATACGACTAAGAAATCGACTAATACTAGCGATACATTGGTTGTTATTGCGGATAACAATGGCCAAGATGCCCCAGAAGATAGAAAAGTTAGCCGTAATGAAATCAGAGTTAAACAAGCACAAAGTGTCGGTGAGATTTTAAAGAATGTACCGGGCGTACAAGCTGGTCACCCCAGCGCTTTAGGACAACGTTTTAAAATCCGTGGCATGGATGATCAATTCATCAACGTGACGATTGATGGCGCAAGGCAAGAAGGGTATCACTTCCACCATGCAGGAAATTATGGCATCGATCCTGAAATGTTGAAGCAAGTTGATATCAAGGTCGGTAGTAACAGTATTACCCACGATATCGGTGCTCTTGGTGGCGCATTAAAATTTGAGACTGTTGATGCCGGTGATCTGTTAGAGCCGGGACAACTTTTTGGCGCTAAAGGAAAACTAAACTACTCAAGCAATGGTTCTGAATTCCAACAATCTTTAGCAACCTATGGTCGATTGGGTGCTGCTGATTTATTAGGTTACTTTACCCATCGCAATATGCACGATTCTAAATCTGGCAGAGATAATAGTGGGCGAGATCCAATTCCGACAGATGGAAGGTTATTAAATTACTTATTAAAAGCGAAATTTAATCTGACAGATGAACAGTATATTAATGTATCAAAAGAACATTATAAAAATGATGCGGTAACCAATCATAGGTTAAATTTTGGTAATGATGTCAGCCCTAAAGTAAATAACGGAAATAAAGCGAAGTACGCTATTGATCGTGATACCCACAGTATCATTTATGGATATGCACCAGTTGATAACGATCTGATTGATTTAAAACTAACCGCTTATCATACAGAACAGACCTCTACCCATATGAAGTCTGTAAGTGGAAATGGGAAAGGATTCGATAGTTTTGTTAAAACTCAAGGTATTAAAGTTCGTAATATTTCTAGTTTTGATACCCAAAAGTTAGCTCATGCTTTAACTTATGGATATGAATATTTTGATACCAGAATGGGATATACGGATGTAAAAGAGAATGCATACAAAAAAGAAACAGAAAGAGGAAATGCATCAGCTGTTTATTTAGAGGATGATATTCAATTAGCTGATTTCCACATCATACCGGGTGTTAGATGGGATCACTACAAATATCATACCATTAATAATCATGAATCTTTTGACCGAACTTATGCTCACTTCTCAAAAGCACTCGGATTAAAATACGAGTTTGGGGCGTCCACAACATTATTTGCCAACTATACCGAATTATTTAGAGGGCCATTAGGTAAAGAGCTAGGTAGGGGCATAAGCAACCATAGTAATAACCTGAAAGCAACAACGGGTTATAACTTGGAAACAGGTGTAGCAGGTACTTATCCTGGTATTTTTACTGACAATGACTCGCTGGTTGTATTAGGTAAAGTATTCCAAACAAACTTTAAAAACCTGTCTACAACTTTAGCCAAAAATGAGCTGCATAATATCCCGAAAGCCAGACTGCAAGGGTTTGAATTAGCGACGAGCTATAAACTGGATAATTTATCTTTAAAAGCCACTTATGCCAAAGTCAATAATAAGATTATTGAAGGTAATGGGCTGTTTGATAAGGCTTTTACCAGAGGATTAGAGTTTGGGCCATCAGTGGGTGACTCTATTACCGTAGGCGGTAGTTACTTATTTGATACCACTGACATTGAATTCGGCTGGAATACCCGCTTTGTTCTGTCAAAGAACTCAAAAGGTAAAGACACAAATGATAAGAAAGAAGCCATTATTGTTGATGTACATAAACAAGGATATGGCGTAAGTAATATGTATGTCTCTTGGGCGCCAAAAACAGGAGCATTTAAAAATACTGAACTCCTGTTTGGTATCGATAATATGTTCGATAAGCGCTACAGAGAACATTCTTACTACTTGGGTACAACACCAGGACAAGAAGAGAAAGGCCGCACATATAAAGCGACAATTTCTTATAAGTTCTAATCAACATATCTTAAAGGTTTCAAATACCTTTTGTAACAAGTCTGCGGTTGATCCGCAGACTTTTTCCTGATTCTCAATTACAGCGTAAAAATCCCGATTAAAGCAATAACAGTCAAAATTGCGGCGGCGCCATAAAACACCCACTTACTGGCGGGAATAGGGATTTGCAGATCATGCATACCATGATGCAGGCGGTGCAAACCGCACCATAAAGGCAAGCTAATCATCAACAGTAAAAAGATGCGGCCAATAAAACTTTGGCAAAAGGTCAGGATACGTTCATAAGAAAGCGCTTCTGGCGCCAATCCCAGTGGCAGCAAAATACCCAGTAGCAGAATGATTGCTGGTCCAATAATAGCGCTCCACATACCGCCGGCACCAAATAGCCCCCAGAAAATCGGTTCATCGGAACGTTTAGGTACTTGATTCATCAGCTCCTCCTTGGGGTTAAAAAAACAGGGCTACGCCGAGGATCACGACAGTAGCAATAATCGTGATTGTCCATAGCAGCTTGACAATCGGCTCTGGCGGCATTTTCTCATTCTTAACGATAATATTGAGCGCCTTGGGCGCCAGCTCAAACCAGGTTTTGGTATGCAGCAAAGTAGCCAGCAGGGTGATGATATTAATCAGCAGTACCAGTGGATTTTGCAGAAAAGAGACAAATCCTGCCCAGCTTTCAGGGCCACCTTTCAGGGCAAACAAGCCGTAAAGTACCAGGACACTGAACCAAACGGTGGGGATGGACGTTCCTTCACGTAACATATAAAAGCGATAAAAACCGAGTTTACGCCACCAGTTAGCTTCCATACCACGCACATAAGGCTTACGTTTTGTCGTCATTACTCTCTCCTCCCTTATTGTGGTTTCAGCATGGAGATAAGAAAATCTTTGGCGCTTTCTGCTTTGCTCTGTTGGATCGCACCGGCTGGATCAACATGTTTCGGGCACACTTCAGAGCAGTAACCGACAAAAGTGCAAGACCAGACGCCATTATCGCTGTTGATTTGCGGCATACGTTCTTTCTTGCCGTGATCGCGGCTATCAAGATTATAGCGATGTGCCAGCGTGACTGCGGCAGGCCCAATGAATTCAGGATTCAGGCCAAATTGAGGACAGGCGGCATAGCACAGGCCGCAATTGATACAACCAGAAAATTGATGATATTTTGCCATCTGGGCAGGTGTTTGCACATTTGGGCCATCGGCAGGTTTGCGACCATTGCCAATGATATAAGGCTTGATAGCTTCCAGGCTCTCAATAAAGTGAGTCATATCCACAACCAGATCCCGCTCAATGGGGAAATTACCTAGTGCTTCGACTTTCATTCCTTGAGCATAATCGCGCAGGAATGTTTTACAGGCCAGTTTTGGTACACGGTTTACCATCATGCCGCAGGAACCACAGATTGCCATGCGGCAGGACCAGCGGTAGGAGAGGTCAGGCGCCAGATTATCCTTTATATAACCCAATGCATCCAGTAGTGAAGTTTGTTCATCATAAGGTACTTCATAAGTGACGAAATGGGGTTCACTGTCAATTTCCGGGTTGTAGCGCATGACTTCCATTTTCAAATTGTTCATCTCAGCCATTCGCTTGCTCCTTCTGTTTTTTCTCTTGTGCAGCCGCCTCCCCCCCATAGACACGTTTCGCCGGTTGAGATTTGGTGATCTTCACATCACTGTATTCCAGACGTGGGGCACCCTCTGGGTTATAGAACGCCAGTGTATGTTTCAGGAAATTCGTATCATCACGTTCGGTACAGCCTTCATCAAGACGCTGGTGGGCGCCGCGGGACTCTTTACGATTCATGGCAGAATGCGCCATACATTCAGCAACGTCCAAACCAAATCCTAATTCAATGGTGTAAAGTAGATCGGTATTGAATACACTAGAACGGTCGCTAATTCCGATATGTTTGAAACGCTCTTTCAGTTCGGCAATTTTATCAATGGTTTTCTGCATTAATTCTGGTGTACGATAAATTCCGCAGCCTTCTTCCATGGAGGTTCCCAGTTCATCGCGGATTTTCGCCCAGTTTTCACCACCTTTCTGGTTCAGCAATTGATTGAGTTTATCTTCAACATCACGAGATTGAGCATCCAATACGCTATTATTGGCGGGTTTCACTTCCTGGATATGTTTGACTGCCTCTTCACCGGCCAGGCGGCCAAAGACAACTAATTCAGCCAGCGAGTTAGAGCCGAGGCGGTTTGCACCATGCAAACCAACAGAAGAGCATTCACCGATAGCGAATAATCCCTTGATGCGAGTTTCACACTGTTGATTCGTTTCGATTCCGCCCATAGTGTAATGTGCCGTTGGACGAACAGGGATTGGCTCTTTGACCGGATCAACGCCGACATAGGCTTTTGCCAGTTCACAGATAAAAGGCAGGCGTTCGAGCAGCTTTTTCTCTCCTAAATGACGCAGATCCAGATGTACTACATCGCCACGTGGCGTTGCGATAGTGCGGCCTGCCCGCCATTCATGCCAGAACGCCTGCGACACTTTGTCACGCGGGCCTAATTCCATATATTTGTTTTCAGGATGTCCAAGAGGCGTTTCTGGCCCCAAGCCATAATCCTGTAGATAACGATAACCTTCCTTGTTCACCAGAATCCCGCCTTCACCACGGCAGCCTTCGGTCATCAAAATACCGGAACCAGGCAGGCCGGTTGGGTGATATTGCACAAATTCCATATCGCGTAATGGGATACCGTGACGGAATGCGATTCCCATACCATCACCCGTGACAATGCCGCCATTCGTGTTATAACGGTATACACGTCCGGCCCCGCCAGTTGCCATAATGACTGCATTAGCGCGGAGCTGAACTTTCGTCCCTTCCATCATATTCAGCGCAACTAATCCGCGTGCCTGCCCTTCATCCACCAAAATATCGAGGACAAAATGTTCATCAAAGCGCTGGATTTGTGGATACTTGAGCGAAGTCTGAAACAGTGTATGGAGCATATGGAAACCGGTTTTATCGGCGGCGAACCATGTGCGCTCAATTTTCATGCCTCCGAAACGACGCACGTTCACAGAGCCATCATCCTTGCGGCTCCACGGGCAGCCCCACTGCTCTAGTTGGATCATTTCTGTCGGGCAATGCTTGACGAAATACTCAACTACATCTTGTTCGCATAGCCAGTCACCACCGGATACCGTGTCATTGAAGTGAAAATCATAGGAATCGTGTGCCTGAGTGACAGCGGCGGATCCGCCTTCTGCGGCCACAGTATGGCTACGCATAGAATACACTTTTGAGAGCAAGGCGATTTTGAGTTGAGGATTGGCTTCAGCAGCAGCGATGGCAGCTCGTAGCCCTGCACCACCGGCTCCGATAATCGCGAGGTCGACATTGAAGGTTTGCACTGCTCTTCTCCATTGTTCAAGTGAGAGTCAATCTACTATTTTTTTTATGGTTTAATTATAGCGAAGAGTGTCGGAGGTAATTTTGATATGGATGCGGGTTTTGCTGGATTTTGCCAGTAAAACGTGATCTAGCGCATGTTTTTACTGATCTAAATGTTGTGGTTAATCAATTCATCATTATACCGAGATGGGTTATATACACATTACCTTTCAAATTGCTCATTATAAGACAACATAACTCATTGTTTCTTGAAGTGAGATGGTTATATAACAGTAAATCATGAAATTAATTTGAATAACAAGAGATTGTTATTATAAATTTATATCATTACTGTCTTTTTTATTAACGGCCTATACCAATATAACTTCAAAATGCGTGTGATGTCTCCCCGCGAAGCGGGGAAATATAAGGTCTCGCCTCGTCTTGCGGATTGTAACTTGAAGTTGCATGTGTATAGATATTAATAGAGTAAAAATAATTTTAATTAAGTTTTCTTATTTATAAATAAATGAATAACAAATAGAGTTAATCGCTCTGCAAATTAAAAAATTAAGTGTATATACCAATTGTCTTTCAAGATGTGCCTTATATCTCCCTGCGTAGCGGGGAGATATAAACAATCACATTGATTTGTAAGCTGCAAATTGAAATTCATTGGGAATAAAGAATAAAGATATAAAGAAATTGAGGACAATGAATTGTCTGGTAAGCTTGATGAAGGTAAACTGCGCGTTTTGCTTTATTTTGGAGTCATAGAAATATGAACGAAAACGCGAATTGGCAGCCAAGTGCCCCTATCGCCAATTTATTGAAAAGGGCAGAGATTTTAGCAGAAATACGGCGCTTTTTCGCAGATCGTGGGGTGTTGGAAGTTGAAACACCTGCCATGAGTCAGGCGACTGTCACCGACGTTCATCTGGTTCCTTTCCAGACACAGTTCGTTGGACCGGGAGCGGCAGATGGCTTGACTCTGTACCTGATGACTAGCCCTGAATATCACATGAAGCGTCTGCTGGCAGCTGGCAGTGGTTCCATTTATCAGATGGGGAGAAGTTTCCGCAATGAGGAAGCGGGTCGTCATCATAATCCAGAGTTCACCATGCTGGAGTGGTATCGTCCACACTACGATATGTATCGCTTAATGAACGAAGTGGATGATCTGTTGCAGCAGATCTTGGATTGTGAAAGTGCTGAATCGCTGTCTTACCAACAGGCTTTTATGCGATATCTGGATATTGATCCCCTTACTGCAAGCAAAGAAAAATTGCGTGAAGTTGCGGCGAAACTCGATCTCAGCAATATCGCTGATCAGGAAGAAGATCGGGATACCTTATTGCAGTTACTTTTTGTCATGGGGGTAGAAACTCAGATCGGCATTGAAAAACCGACGTTTATTTATCACTTCCCAGCCTCTCAAGCGGCATTGGCAGAAATCAGCAAGGAAGATCACCGTGTTGCGGAGCGTTTTGAAGTCTATTTTAAAGGTATGGAGTTGGCGAATGGTTTTCGCGAACTGACCGATAGCAATGAACAACGTCTTCGTTTTGAACAGGATAACCGTAAGCGTGAAGAGATGGGCTTACCGATTCAGCCAATTGATGAATACCTGCTTGCTGCCCTTGCTCACGGAATGCCTGAATGTGCAGGTGTAGCATTAGGGGTTGATCGTTTGATTATGCTGGCACTGGGTGCTGAACGGATTAGTGAGGTTATTGCTTTTCCTGTGGGGATCTCGTAGCAAAATCATTTACGTCATTAGCCGAGGGGCTGTCTGAGACTGCTCCTCGGTTTTTCTACATTATTTGCACTGATTATTTATGTTCGTGGTGTTTTCTCAGGAACTTCACTGCCAAATCAGGGAAATCTGTGAATGCCCCATCGACATTAGCCTTGTCGAAAACGATATCAAACAATTGGTTGCCGCTGGTGGCATATTTTGGCAATTGATCGATACGGATGGTATACGGGTGTACCGCCAGATGGCTGGCGTGAGCCTCTTTTACCATGCCAGTTAATTTAATGTGGTTTGGCGTAGAGTCACTGGCGATAAGCATATGGTAATCAGGACCAATTCCATCAGCATATTTTGCGACTTCTTTCATCGCGCCAGGTTTAAACATCCAGTCATAGCTATAATTCTGCCATGTACCATCTGACTTTTGTTCGTAGGTTTCGTTCCAGTCAGTGTAAGCGATAAGCTGAATCAGTTTCAGATCCATCCCCAATTTCGGCTCTAGTTCATTCTTGATGCGTTTAAGTTCATTGGCATCAAAACATTGCAGATAAACTTTATCGCTTTTTTTGGTGTAACCATACTGTTTCAGAACTTCCAGCACCTTGCGGGTGATATCTTTGCCTTCCTGACGATGGAACCACGGCGCCTTGATTTCAGGGTAGATGCCAATATCTTTACCCGTGGATTTATTCAGGCCCTGAATAAACTCCAGTTCTTCCTGAAAGGTATGAATGTGGAAATCTGACTTACCCATCGGGAAACGTCCGGGATAGCTTTGGACTTTTTTGCCATCCTTGATATCAAAACCTTCCGTAAATTTCAGTGACTTAATTTCTGGCAGGGTAAAGTCGATCGCATAATAGCGACCGTCAGCACGGGCGCGGTTTGGGAAACGTTCTGCGACATCCGTTACGCGATCAAGATAGTGATCGTGCAGTACAATGAGCTGGTCATCTTTGGTCATAACCAGATCTTGCTCAAGATAATCTGCGCCTTGTGCATAGGCCATTGCTTTAGCGGGTAATGTGTGTTCGGGTAAATAACCGCTAGCGCCACGATGGGCGATAACAATCTTATCTGCTGCATGTGCAATACCTGACATAGATGATGCTAACAAAATACCCGCCATAATAGCCTTAATAGGTGTCTGCATTGAGGTTCTCCATTTATTCTAATAAAAGTCTTAAACAAAAAATTAGATTACTGGCCGTTTTACCGACTTTTTGTCAGCCGCCAGAAAAATAGGGTGTTCATTCGAGTCGGTTTTTATAGAAAATAATGACATAAGACAATCCTGAATATTAATTTTATCAGCAGTATGTCACAGTTTTATGACATAAAAATTTTCTCTAAGCTCTGTTTATATCCCGTTTCATTCTGGCTGTTATTAAATTAACAAAATCATAATATAAGATGGCTTTTTTATTACCAATGAAAGATCTAATGGAAAAGCATTGCCTTATACTCATTAAACTTCAAATTGCCATTGACAATACTATATGAAATCACACGCATATTGAAGTTAGATTGGTATATATAATATGAAAATAGCACATGTAAAATATAGAGTTACGATTACAATAGAACATCTTGAAAGTGTTAAATCAAAAAACTGTTAATACAGTATGGATATAAAGAAGATATCCATAAGTAAAAATAAGCAATATATTTAACGCTGTATAACATGATAACCCATGAGATCGCAGTACAAGAGAGTTGTACTGCGATTGATGTGGTTATTAATCAGCGTATTGCAATGACATCACTGACCTTGACGGGCAATTTCCTGCTTATGCTTATTTTCACTCAACATAACAAACAGCAGCAGAATAACCGAGAGGATACAACCGCCGATCATGACCATAAAGCCACCGTCCCAACCGAAGTAGTCAACGGTATAGCCGACGATGATACTGGCCGCAACTGAACCGCCCAGGTAGCCAAACAAACCGGTAAAGCCCGCGGCTGTGCCTGCTGCTTTTTTCGGTGCTAATTCCAGGGCATGTAGGCCGATTAGCATCACCGGACCGTAAATCAGGAAGCCGATAACCAGCATACAGATCATATCGATATCAGGATTACCCTCTGGGTTCAGCCAGAATACGATAGTGGCGATGGTAACAAGGATCATGAAGAATACGCCCGTGGCACCACGGTTGCCTTTAAATACTTTGTCCGACATCCAACCACACAGCAGCGTACCCGGAATACCCGCATACTCATACAGGAAGTAAGCCCAGGAAGACTTATCCATGGTAAAGTCTTTCACTTCCTTCAAGTAAGTTGGTGACCAGTCAAGAATACCGTAGCGCAGTAAGTATACGAATACGTTGGCAACTGCGATCATCCACAGTAATTTATTCGGCAAAACGTACTGCATGAAAATTTCTTTTGCAGTCAGTTCTTTTTCGTTTTTTTCCGTATAGTCAGGTGGATAATCGTTTTTATACTCTTCAATAGGGGGTAAACCACAGGATTGTGGAGTATCGCGCATTAAAGCGAAAACAATGAGTGCCACGATGATAGCTGCAAAGGCTGGCATGTAGAACGCGGCTTTCCAGTCATTGAACCAGGCCATTCCCAACATGAACAGTAATGGTGGCACGCCGCCGCCAACGTTATGTGCACAGTTCCAGACAGAAACAATTCCGCCACGTTCTTTCTGTGACCACCAGTGAACCATGGTACGCCCGCAAGGAGGCCAACCCATACCCTGGAACCAGCCGCAGAGGAACAGCAGAGAAAACATGATAGCAATGCTGGAAGTCGCCCATGGCACAAAGCCCATAATCAGCATCACTGCCGCCGCCAGTATCAAACCCGCAGGTAAGAAAACACGTGGATTTGAGCGGTCGGAAACGGAGCCCATGATGAATTTTGAGAAGCCGTATGCAATTGAAATTCCTGATAATGCAAAACCAAGATCCCCCTTAGAAAAGCCTTGTTCGATCAAGGAAGGTATGGCGAGAGCAAAGTTTTTTCTTACCAGATAGTAAGCTGCATATCCGAAGAAGATCCCCATAAAAATTTGCCAGCGCAAGCGACGATAGAGTGGATCTATTTCCTGCGCAGGCAACCGAGCCTTATGAGGCGCCGGCTTGAAAATACTTAACATATTTTTTGTCTCCACATGACTTTTGTATGAGCGAATCACCACCATCAAGCAATGATGGCGTTAAACGAAAAATTTTAGCTATTTATTTTCTATATCGAAGCTAATATTAGCTGAAAACAACCTTATATGACTGTGAGGTATCGCTAACATATAGATATAATTTCGCAAAGTCGATAATTTTGAGTGATTTAGCGCTTTTTTTGAATACAAATTATTTATATTAGTGTGACAACAGTCACAATAAACGGGCCTTTTGGGCTATTTTTTATTTTTGTACGTTTAAAGTTTGTATATATACCAATCTCTTTTCAAGATGCGTCTTATATCTCCCTGCGTAGCGGGGGAGATATAAACAATCACATTGATTTGTAAGCGGCAACTTGAAGTTAGAGTGGTATATTCTCGACCAAATAAAAGCTCATTATTATTAGGGAAATGTGCCTGATGTAGTAACCATAGAAAAGTTAGATAAATATAACCCACACAAACGTTCCTATTATAAAAATTATTTAATAAATAACTGTTGGTTTTTTCTGCCTGCTTTTTTTAATAAGTGGTACTATTTTCCTGATGGTGTTATTTAAATAATATTTTCATTTGCATATGCAATTTATTTTTATTTACATGCGTTGCGTTTTTTGTAACGCAGTTATAAATAAAATGTTTGAAATTAAAATTCAAAATAATGGATATTACTACAAATGGTTATTCATGCTGCTGATAGCAGTTTACATGCAGGGCTGGATAACTGTTTTATGGAATAAATTTTAATAATATCAATGTTTTAATTGATTTTGGTTGCAGATTGTATAGGCGTGATACACTCTGTCTTCCAA
>NZ_JADEUF010000088.1 GCF_015163655.1 Xenorhabdus griffiniae
ATTGAATGTTTAGAAGGGTGTTTTTTTAATTGTTAACATTGAGATAGCTAAGTAGCAAATAATTTTAACTCTTATTCCTCACTGTAACCACTACGACTTCATGATTATATTACGAAAAACATCACCACATATCACAAAACCAGAAAAAATATTTTTTAGATAAAAAACTAAATTAAGTGAAATTTAACCTTATATACGCATTAAACTTCAAGTTGCAATTTACAACACTATACGAAACCTGATTTTCCCCGCTTCGCGGGGAGAAATCACACGCATCTTGAAGTTAGATTGGCATATGATAATTAGAAATAACTCGTACTATTAACCATCGTAATCAACGTTAAATTTACCAAAAACAGCATCACATCGGATGCTGTTTTCAAACAATTAGCGTCTTTAAACCTGATACATTTTCCGTAAATAACCAGAAACAGCATCATCCGCATTGGAACCAATGACTTCCATCTCAGGTAAAATATTTTTTAAACGCTGATGTGCTCCCTGCATAATGCAGCCTTTACCGGCCACACTTAACATTTCTCGATCATTCATACCATCACCAAACGCAATGCAGTCATTTAATTGATATCCGATCAATTGACAAACTTGCGCCAATGCATGGCCTTTAGAAACACCACCATCCATTACTTCCAAACAGTTTCTCAGTGAAAAACTGACATTAACCCTTTCTCCCCAACGGGCTTTAATCCTCTCTTCCAAATCCACCAAATAATCATGATCTTCACTGGTGTAGTAAACCTTGCATACGCCATCTGTGGGAAAATTATCACGCTGAAAAAGTTGGTAATGGAAAACGGACTCCTGGAAAAATTCTTTCTGTTCAGGGGATTCTCGATTTATTAGCCAATCATCGTTATTAAAATAATTAGTCAGGATATCGGGATTATCAAACTCCAATAAACACAAATCATGAGCAATATCAGGATCTAAGTTATGGCTAAATATCAATTCATCCTGGGTATTGTGAACCCTTGCACCGTTGGAAGTGATCATATAAGCATCAATACCCAATCCATCACGGATCTGTCCCACATCAATATGATGCCGCCCTGTTGCAAAAACAAAATGAATCCCTTGTTCCGTTAATAAGTTCAGCGTTTCCTTGGTGTACGGGGTTAATTTATGGTCGGGAGATAACAAAGTGCCATCTAAATCTGAAGCAACAACATGATACATGGTTATAGTTCCTAAACTAAATCAATTCTGGTCAAAAAAATCGCAAATTGCATTAAGAGCCTGCGATCGCAATACATCTTTTTCGAACAGAATTTCGTGATGAGCCCCCTGGATAATCAGAGGATTTTGGTGAGATGCACAAAAAGCCAATAACTCCCGATTACTTACTATCTTATCTTCACTTGCTTGTAATACGATAAGGGGAATTTGAATTTTTCCCGCATTTTCAATCAGATTATCGCCCATCAGCATACTTTCACGCATCCAATGGTAAGTTGGCCCTCCAAGGCGCAATTCAGGATAATCAGCATAGTAACGCAAATAACGCTGATAACGCGCATAACTGTGCGTTAATAGATTGATAAAATAGGGTAATGGCCGCCATTGCCCCGTTGACAGGGCATAAGCGTTACGTCTTTTAACATTGGGTTCTGCCTGGTTAACCAGAAAATTTGCCAGCCAGCGAGGCATTGGTAAATTGATACCAAACATCGGCGCACATAACGCCACAGCACGAAAAATCGGCTCCTGGTAACGTATCAAAAAACGACTCAAAATCGCACCACCCATTGAATGGGCCAAAGCATAACAACGATGAGACTGACGAGGCGCGATTTCAAGCTCAATAAATTGCACTAAGTCATCCACATAATGATCGAACGCTTCAACATGGCCTTTTTGCCGATCATCCAACATACGCCCTGAACGCCCTTGTCCACGATGATCAATAACGAAAACATCGTAACCCAGATGATAAAAATCATAGGCTACTTCAGGGTATTTCACGTAACTTTCACTACGGCCAGGCAAAATGACGAGGGGTTTATCATGATGGGGGGAACAAAAGGAGACATAATGGATGGGAATATCATCAACTCCTACAAATTGCCGTTCTTCTCTTGTGTGCCAAAAATCCAGTAATAGTCCATTCGTAAAGGCTGAGAACTGAGGTTCACGGTTTAACCAGCTTGTTTTTAATATCTCAGATACCATTCTTCACCCTCAGTTCATTGTCCTTTATACCAATTCAACTTCAAGTTGCAGCTTGCAAATCAATGTGATTGTTTATATCTCTCCGCTTCGCGGAGGAGATATAAGGCGCATCTTGAAAGGCGATTGGGATAGTTATTTAAATCTCTCAGTTACTCGAATTCTTCAAAATGCTCTCGGATTAAGGTCATAAAGGCATCACCAAAACGCTCCAATTTCCGCTGACCAACGCCATTAATCAGCAAAAGTTCATCCGGCGTTATTGGACACTGTTCTGCCATCTCAATTAACGTGACATCATTGAAAACAACAAAAGGTGGAATATTGTTTTCATCAGCAATGGATTTACGCAATTTGCGCAACTTAGCAAATAACTTGCGATCATAGTTACCACTGTATGATTTGTTTTGCTGATTGCGGCTTTTCAAGTTTTGGATACGTGGTACGGCAAGTTGTAGAGACACTTCACCACGTAATATCGGCCGTGCCGCCTCGGTCAATTGCAGAGCAGAATAGTTGGCAATGTTTTGACTGATAAGCCCCAGGTGAATAAGCTGACGCAAGACGCTCATCCAATGTTCCTGACTCTGTTCTTTACCAATGCCATAAACAGGCAGTTTGTCGTGTCCAAAATCTCTAATGCGTTGATTATTCGCACCACGTAGCACTTCTACAATATAGCCAATGCCAAAACGTTGTCCAACGCGATAGATACAGGATAGCGCTTTCTGTGCTTCTACCAGGCCATCGTAGCGTTTGGGAGGATCAAGGCAAATATCACAATTGCCACACGCTGTTTGGCGACTTTCTCCGAAATAATTCAACAATACCAAACGCCGACAGGTCTGTGCCTGTGCAAATGCGCCCATGGCATTGAGTTTATGCCGCTCAATATCCTGTTGTTCACCGGCGGGCTTTTCTTCTAAACAGCGACGCAACCATACCATATCCGCAGGATCGTAAAACAGCACAGCTTCCGCTGGTAAGCCATCTCGCCCAGCCCGGCCAGTTTCCTGATAATAAGATTCGATATTACGGGGAATATCAAAATGCACGACAAAACGCACATTAGGTTTATTAATTCCCATACCAAATGCAACCGTTGCTACCACGACCTGCAAATCATCTCGCTGGAAAGCATCTTGTACCCATGCCCGTTGACTGTTTTCCAGCCCTGCATGGTAAGGCGCAACACTAACCCCCCGCTTTTGCAGACGCTCCGCGGTTTCTTCCACTTTATTACGACTATTGCAATAGATAATGCCACTTTTCCCCTGCTGGCCGCGGACAAATGACCAGAGCTGATCAAGTGGTTTGTATTTTTCAACTAAGGTATAGCGAATATTGGGGCGATCAAAGCTGCTGATATGGATAATCGGCTCATGCAACTCCAGTAAACGAACGATATCCTGGCGGGTTGTTTTATCTGCTGTAGCGGTTAGTGCGATCACCGGAAGATCGGGGAAACGGCGACGAAGTTGCCCTAATGCTCGATATTCTGGGCGAAAATCATGCCCCCATTGAGAAATACAGTGTGCTTCATCGACAGCCAATAAAACAGGCTGCCAGTCGCGAAGCTGGTCAAGAAAATTATCCGTTACCAACCGTTCAGGGGCGATATAAAGCAGTTTAACGCTCCCATGACGGCAACGTTGAATGATATCAAATTGCTGTTCACGATTTTGAGTTGAGTTCAGACATTCCGCTTCAACGCCATTCGCACGTAGCTGATCAACCTGGTCTTTCATCAATGAAATGAGAGGAGACACAACCAGAGTCAACCCATTTTTAACCAATGCAGGGATCTGGTAGCACAGTGACTTACCGCCTCCCGTTGGCATAACCACCAGACAGTCTCGTCCGTCAAGAACGGCGTCAATAACTTGCTGCTGTCCCGGACGAAATTGCTGGTATCCGAATGTTTTTCGTAATGCTTGTTCAGCCAGCGATGCCGTGCTGATGAGTTCTGCGGTAGACACGCTTTTCCTCGATCGTTAGAAGCTAATCCCTGAAAAAGCCTAAAAATAGGCTATAAAAATACAGTCGCGATCCAATCACCTGTATATAAAAAATTACCGCTTATTCTACACGCTATATGATTATTTTTTGTAGTCCGTTTTTTTCCTCATGAATTGTTTCTCGAAGCGCTTCACAGACTGGCAAAGTCGATAGCGAAAGCATAAACTTAACAATCCATTAACCATATAAGCGCATTTAATATCCGTTGATTTTACTTTTCATTATCAGGTTATCAGGAAAATCACCATGGAAAATATTCAGCCAGTAGACACTATTCTAACCCCAGAAGAAGCCCGTAAATTTATAGGTGAAATCTTTGTTTATCATATGCCATTCAATCGTCTGTTGGGCCTCGAACTGCTCCGCTTCGAACAAGACTACGCAGAACTGCAATTTTGTTACCAAGAAAAATTGATCGGCAATATGATTCATAAAATTCTACACGGTGGTGCAATCGCTTCCATATTAGATGTTGCTGGAGGGCTGGTTTGTGCAGGCAATGCATTGACTTCAGTTGAAGCAATGACCATCGCAGAGATCCAAAAACGTCTAACCACATTGGGCACGATTGATTTACGCGTGGATTATCTGCGCCCCGGACGTGGTGAAGTATTTACTGCCAGTTGTAATCTTATCCGTGCTGGTAATAAAGTTTCTGTCGCCAGAATTGAATTGCATAATGAAAAACAAATGCATATCGCCAGTGCGATGGGGACTTATTTGGTTGGTTGATATTTTCAAACCCCAATAGCAAAAACTAATACCCAACTCATGCCCAAAATACAAGCTTATAATAAATGAAGGAATGTGCCAGCAAAACACATTCTCTTTTCATGGGCATGTTCATTTTTAACCCCACCATTAGTTTATAATTTATTGATTTACATAAATTATTAAGTGATTCCAATCACATTTACCAGATCATTTATTATACAGGACAAAGAAGTGCTATATCCTCCTTGCTGTTATCTGAACGACAAAACTTTTAAGTTTGTGGGGTAAGGACATATGGATTGTCGCTCTCGTTGTCGGTTCAGGGAAGAATGCCGTATCCCTCTGCCAAATGTTTATCAAGCACAAGCCGTCGACACTCTTATCATTTCTCAATGTCCCCTGCATTAAACACTTTCCGTTATCACTCTTGCGCTCATCAGCGCTAAATACGGGAGAGCAATATGTCATTAAAAAAGGGCAAGCCATCTTCTAGCGGTCTGCTGTTCACGCTGAGCGCAGGTAGTTTATCGCCGAAAGCCTTTGTAGTTACGAATTTCACTCTGACAGAAAGTTTTTCAAGTCCCTTCCAGCTTGATGTTGGGCTGGCAAGCGCCAACCCTGCCATTGATTTTTCAGAGGTACTCGACCGTACAGCGACATTAACCATTTTGCAGGAAGGAATCGAACAACGCAGCATCAGTGGCATGGTATCCCGTTTTGAGCAAGGCAATGTTGGCCTACACCAAACCACCTATCAAATGAGCATTCGCCCTGATCTATGGCGTACGACATTACGCCAAAACTCACGCATTTTCCAACAACGGGATATTAAGACGATTACCACCACTATCCTGAAAGAACACGGCATTCGGGACGTAGTCTTCAGCCTGCGCCATCCACATCCCGAACGGGAATTCTGTGTTCAATATCAAGAAAGCGATTTTGCTTTTCTTCAGCGTTTAACTGCCGAAGAAGGTATTTTCTACTTCTTTGAATGCAGTAATGGCCACAATACTCTGGTATTTGCCGATGATTCAGGTTCAGTGCCACCAGGTATCGAACTTCCCTATCAACCCAGTGAAAACGGCTCAACCGAGGAAGCCTGTGTCAGTCACTTAACCAACAGTGCTCAAGTTAAGCCTGCACAAGTTAAGCTCAAGGATTACACCTTCAAAAATCCAGCCTGGTCGGCAGAATTCAGCCAGCAGATGAAAGACGATAATCTGCAACAACTCTACTACGAATACTACGACTATCCGGGACGCTTTAAAGACGAACAGCACGGCGCAGCTTTTACCCGCTATCGCCTTGAAGCGCTCCGCAATGATGCCATAACTGGACAAGGCAGCGGCCGAGCTATCGCTGTACAACCAGGGCGTTTGTTCATATTGAGCAACCATCCACGCGAAGCATTGAACCAATCATGGCAGGTGATCACCGCCACCCATACAGGCTATCAACCACAAGCCTTAGAACAAGAAACAACAGGCGATGGCACTACGCTACATAGTCAATTTAGCTTTATCCGTCAAACCCAGACTTGGCGCCCTTCGCCACTCCCCAAACCAATCATTGATGGACCGCAAATCGCTAAAGTCGTCGGTCCTGCGGGTGAGGAGATTTTCTGTGACCAATATGGGCGTGTCCGTCTCCAATTTCCGTGGGATCGCTATGGCCGCAGTGATGATCAAAGTTCCTGTTGGATACGTGTTACACACCCATGGGCAGGCCAAGGCTGGGGAATGCTGGCTATTCCTCGTGTCGGGCAAGAGGTTGTCGTGGATTTCCTGCACGGCGATCCTGACCAGCCCATTGTTATTGGCAGAACCTACCATGCCAGCAACATTCCTCCTGGAGGATTGCCGGGCAGCAAGACCCAGATGTCTTTCCGTTCCAAAACACATAAAGGCGAAGGCTATAACGAGCTGTTATTCGAGGATGCAAAAGGCAGTGAACAGCTTTCCCTTCATGCTCAAAAAGATATGAATACGACTGTCCTAAACAATATGAATACCACGGTCCTCAACGACCGTACCACTCAGGTGAAACACGATCACACCGAAAGCATCGGTAACAACCAAGTGATATCGGTGCGTAAAGATCGCATCAAAGAAGTGACAGGTGAAGAAATCAGCACTATCCACGGCAACCGACAGGTGACGGTGGAGAAGAATAGCCAACTAAGTGCCAAGGACAATATTTCTATTCAATCAGTTAATGGTGGCATCGAAATTCGCACCGCTGGAGCCAGTATCACCTTGGACAAAGAAGGCAACATCCATCTCACGGGTAAAAATATCATCATTAACGGTAAGGAACAGATTCAGTTGAACTAATTCAGGTGAGCCATGCAGAAGATCTATCCCATAAACAAATACATATGCAGTACACGATACAGAACAGAGTGACAAAGGAAGACACCCATGAATACACAAACCTACCAGATAAACGAAGGAACTCTCGCTATTCCAGATGACTGGTGTGACGAATCAATAAGCCCAGAGGGCGAGATGCACCAGACCGTGGTGTTGCAAATACAGGGGAATTTATTGCTGGCTTTTAACCTGACTTCTCCACAGCCGTTTGATGAAGGACAGCGTAACGCTCTGCTGGCGGTTGTCAGTAGTTTCCAAGCGACTTGATTGGAGAGCAACGATGGGATTAATGGATGAAATTGTCATTCGCACTGCGCGGGTAGGCGCAACCCATGCCAGCAAGCAACTTCAAGCAACAGCGCGAGAGCCTGGCCCGGCTGCGGCACGTGAAGGAGATCCTATCCAACACAGCAGTTTCTTAGGCGCACTTGCGGGTGCTATTGCTGGTGCATTGATCGGAGCTGCAATATTTGGTGCTGCGGCACTGTTGATCGGTGCAACGGGTGGATTGGCTACAATAGCTATTATGGCACTTGGCACCCTGGCTACATTCAAATTTGGCGATCTAATAAACCGAGCTAGCTCGGCAGTCACGGATGCAGTAAATAGCTGTAGTTCACCAGACGGTGTTATTGCCAGCGGTTCACCTAATGTCTTTATTGAAGGCAAACCAGCGGCACGGGTGGAGCTGGACACAGCAGCGTGTAAAAAACATTCCGCACCGCGCATCGCTCAGGGCAGTGAAAGCGTGTTTATCAACAAGAAACCAGCCGCCCGGATCAAGGATAAACTGGAGTGTGGCTCGACCATCAAAGGTGGGGCAAGCAAAGTATTTATTGGTTCAGGCCAAGGCACCTACCTTGAGATACAAGAAGAGTTCTCACTCTGGCAGCGTGCGTTACTTGTTGCAGTAGAATTCCTCGTTCCGCCATCACGAGGCGCGGCAAAAGGTTTTGCAAAACTGTTCACTAAATCTGGCCGAAAAGCCATTCTGGACGGCGCCCAAACAGGTGCTAAAAAAGCGGTCGAGATCATTGGAGGTAAAAATATAAGTTGTGCCAAAAATGCTTTCAAAGAAAACAAGGGGTTGAAGCGTTATACAGAAAGCACCAAAAAATTTTTTACAGGCGACCCGATAGATGTCACTACGGGTTCTCTGTTTGACCAGCGTACCGATATCGAGCTAGGACAAACGGTACCATTGCAATTTACCCGCAGTTGGTCCCCTGGGCATCGTGGATTACTGGGAGAAAACTGGCTGGATAACTTCTCCGAATGTGCCCTCGTCACCGGGGATCGGGTAGAGATTCTGACGACAGAGGGCGCCTCACTTCACTTTGCCCTACCAGACAGTTATAACCACAGCGTCAATCCCGAACACCCTAATTTCAAACTAAGCCGATATAAACAAGGGATTATCCTAAGTGATCGCCATAGTTCAATTCGCAAATATTTCACCTTACCGACTGCAACAGAGAAAGATGGCACCCTGTGCTGGCGACTGACGGAACACCGTGACCGCAACGATAACACTATTCGCTTTCATTATAGTGAACAACATCAACTGATTAAGGTGAGCCATAGTGATGGCCCCGAACTTATATTGGTATACCGTGAAAACGGTTTGCTGGAAGAAATCCGTCGTACTGATAATGGGCTTAATGAAGTGATGGCACGTTACCGCTATCACGATAATGGCTGGCTGGCCGATGCAGACAGTACACAAACATATCACCTGTTTTATGAATACAACGAACAGGGGTTAATCAGTCGCTGGTCTGACAATGATCAAACAGCAGTGGACTACGTTTACGATAAACAGGGACGTTGTACCTATAGCGTAGGTTCCGGTGGCTTCTATTCTGTTCACCTGTCCTATGAGCCAGGCATCACCCGTTCAACCACGCCACAAGGCCACACGACAACCTGGCACTACAATGACCAGCAACAAGTAACACAAGTGGAAACACCGTGCGGTAGCATTACTCGTTATGAATACGACGAATGGGGAAATTTACGCCGACAGATCTTACCAAAAGGGGAAATGGTTACCCTTGATTATCTTGCAGATACCGGCTTAGTGACCACCTTTACCAATGCCATCGGCGCAACCTGGAATTATCACTATGATAATGACGATCGCCTTATCAGTATGACTGATCCACTCGCACGAGTTTGGTGGCAACAATACGATGATAAAGGCAATCCTGAATGTTTTATTGCACCGGATGGACGCAAAACCACCCTGACCCGTAATGAATTTGGTCTAGTGACTGCCATAGAAGATAGTGACGGGAATAAACGCAGTTGGGAATATGACCGCCACCAACGGATAACCAAATTATTTGATGAAGAAAACCGTAGCCTGCAATTAGGTTACGACAGCCAAGATCGCCTGCGAAGAATGACCACGGGGGGTGGAGCACTTTGGCGCTGGGATTACGACCGCCATCACCGAATCTCTTTAAATGATCGTCCCAATAACAGCATTGAGCGCTTCCGCCATGACCGCCACGGTAACCTGACCGAATGGACAGATGCCCACGGGGTAATATGGCAGATTGAATATGGACCATTTGATTTACCTGTCGCGCGTGTAGATGGTGAAGGAAACCGCTGGCAGTACCGTTATGATCTCAACAACCTGCAATTGCTGGAAGTTATCAACCCACAAGGGGAAAGCTACCATTACACACTGGATGCCGACGGGCGGGTTATTACTGAAACCGATTATGCTGACACCCAATGGTATTATGCTTATGATCTGCAGGATAATTGCATTGAAAAACGCGATGCCTTAGGCAATATCACCCGCTATGAATACGATGCTGAACAAAGACTAACAGCCATACATACACCGGAAGGAACCACCAGTTACCGTTATGATCTTATCGGCCGACTACTGGAAATCACCACGCTTGACAGTATCCCGCTGATCTTCGAATACGATGAGCAAGGTCGTCTTGTCAGAGAAACCCAACTGCATGGAGAAATTCTCCGAGAATATTCGGATAACACCACAACAGAAAGGCAACTCAACACACCAGATGGACGACGCTGGCAGGCAAAGACCACAGTTAATAAAGTTGGAGAGCTTAACTTACTGACTATTCATGGTGGCCATACCCTGACACTAGAACGGGATGAGGATGGGTATGAATGGCACCGCCAGTCTGACAAAGGTTTTATTCTGCGTCAGGAACATTCATTAATGGGACTACTCACTTCCCAGCGTGCCGGACGTAACACACAATTTTTTACCCCTCATGAAGTTGCAGATATCCCACAACCTACATTAGCGGGTCTGGATCGTGAATATCGTTACGATGATGCACTTAATCTGGTGGCAGCAAATGATGAACGCCAATGGCTGCGTTATGTCGTTAACGGCAACGGACAGGTCACATCAGTCAGTGATGGCGAGCGGTTGCGGGAACATTATCAATATGATGCTTGTGGCTATCCTGCCCGCCGTTTTGATGGCATCAATGAAATTGATGGTGAGTGGCTTTACCAAAAAGGGCATCGGTTAAGACGCCTCGGCCAACATCTGTTTGAATATGACGATGCCGGCCGGATGACGGCGATGCAGTTATGGCAGGACGGTCACCGCGCTCAGTTGACGAAGTTTCGCTGGAACAGCCAAAACCAACTCATTGGGGTACTGACGCCAGGCGGTCAACAATGGGAATATCGCTATGATGCTTTTGGGCGGCGAACTGAGAAAGTTTGCAAACAAGCCAAAATGCGTACGACCTATTTGTGGGATGGTGATGTTCCGGCTGAAATCCGGGAGTACCGGCACAATCGGTTGCACTGCATTCGACATCTGGTGTTCGATGGCTGGCAGTTGCTGGCGCAGCAGGTACAGTTTTTTACGCCAAATCCCGAAAACCGTGATGAATTGAGTGCTGGAAAGATCGAAACTCACTATGCCGTATGTGCCCCGACAGGGGAACCACTGGCGTTGTTTGATTCGGAAGGGCATCGAGTTTGGCGCCAGCCTGCGCATTCTTTGTATGGTTTGCGCCTTGGAATATTGGGGGAGAACCCACAATTTGATCCAGGATTGAAATTTGCCGGCCAGTGGCTGGATGAAGAGAGCGGGTTAGTCTACAATCGGTTCAGGTATTACTCGCCTGTGGCGGGTTGTTACCTGACGCCGGACCCGTTGGGGCTGGCAGGCGGGTTTAACCCGTATTCGTATGTGCATAATCCTACGGGTTGGATAGATCCGTTGGGCTTGGCAGCTTGTCCTGAAAGATATGCACGGTATAAAGATTATCGACAGCAAGGTCATACGGCACTAGAGGCAGGTAAATTCTCTAAAGGTGATCCAAATATTTTGTATCATTACACTGATAACAAAGGACTTGAAGGTATATTAAATTCACAGAAATTAAATCCATCTTTAAAAGCCAATAACCCCAAAGACGCTAGGTATGGTGATGGTCAATATTTTTCAGATATATTGCCTAAATCAAAAAGAAATGGCCAGTTATCACATTCCTTCTTAGGTATTCCATATCAGGGAAGAAAATTCGAAAATTATATAGCGATTGATGTTAGAGGATTAAATATCACTAATGGTAGGGAAGGGGTTTTTGTGAATTTGAGTAATGAAGCCCTTGATATATCTGGAAGAATAATTGGCTTTGGGAAAAACATGAAATGATATATATGAAGGTGTATTGGAAACATAGTGATGATGATTATCCAATTGAAATATATAGTGAATTGGATAAGGATAGGTATGAAGTAAGGAAAATAGAAATTTTTTCTAATGGAAAGGTTAATTATGCTCAAGAGGATAAGTCAACAGGATCTACTATATTAGGTGAAGTTCCAGTTCCTCCAATCAACGAAATAAATGGAGATGCTCAGTTCGAAGCTGCTGAGATAACTCAGGAAGAGTTTAACTCTCTATGGCTTAAATATTTCAAGCTTTAATTAACATATTAGAGGGGTATTCACCCCTCTAATTAATATGGAATTAATTATCTTGCCTGATAATCCCCAATCAGCTCCCGCATCTTGAGCTTGATCTCACTGAGCTGATCCTGCTGGCGCTGATACTGTTGCTTGATGGTGCGGGTGTCGTCGCTATCAGGAATAAGCACCAGACAGCCATCCAGTATCTTGACGGTCAGAGTGCAGCCTTTGTCGAATCCAGCCGCCTTAAGCCACTGGCCTTGCAAGCGTATTGCAGGCGGGGCTTTGGCCTTGTCATTTTGCGGCACGTATCCCACGGTGTAATAACGTTCGGTTTTGGCGGCTTTATTTACCGCGCGGTTTTGCTTAGAATGCGCCTTAGCCATCATTAACTACCTCATATAGTTGGTTGTGGTTAGCGGTGTCGGGATGTTCTCAGCATCCCAATACCGCGTGAGTTCTGCCTCTTCTTTAGTTGCTCTTCACTGTCCAGCGTTTAGCATCGTGCATATGTAAAATGCTGTTAATCACTGTCTCAACAGCCTCCCGCTCTTTCTCGTCTAGCTGCGAAAGTGCTTCAAACTGGAGTTTAAGGCGATCATCAGGGCCACGTTCATCCGGTTCGAAAAGAAGCATATCCGCACTGACATTCAACGCTAATGCAATCCGTCTGAATACATCAATCGTGGGCTGAGAAGTGCCCGCCTCATAGCGCTTGTACTGTGAAACGTGCATCCCAATCTTGTCCGCCATCTGTTGTTGCGTGAAACCAAGCTCTTTACGGGAGGCCGCTAATTTATCAGAAAAGCTCATAGGAAATTCCAAAGTTGCTGTAACTGACATCACTATAAGCCTCCCTTTTTTATCGCTTGACGGATAGTATCATATCAGGGACTATATATATCATCAATATGAATCTTGACGCAGTTTTAAAGGATTAAGATATGGCTCGCATTCCCGAAGCAGAGTTGCAACACCTGAAATCCGCTGTCTCTTTAGTGGCTATCATTGAGCAGCAAGGGCGGCAGCTCTTTAAGCGCGGCAAAGATATGACGGTATTGTGCCCGTTCCATGAGGAGAAAACGCCCTCGATGGTGATTACCCCGTCGAAAAATCTCTACCATTGCTTTGGCTGTGATGCAGGCGGATCAGTGCTGGACTGGGTGATGAAAACCGAAAATCTGAGCCTGCGTCATGCCGTGGAACGCTTACGCGCGGTATTAGGGGTGAATCCCTCGGTAGAGCCGTTAGTACAACCTGCGGAGCTGGTCAGTGATACCTTCGGACAACAAGGGTTGCTTTCACGGGTGATCGGGTCTTACCACCATACGCTGCTGAATGCCCCGGAAGCGCAAGCGTATCTGTCTAAACGGCGGCTTCACCATCCTGAGCTGATCAGTCAGTTTAAACTCGGCTTTGCCAACCGCACGCTCGGCTATCGCTTGCCGGAGAAAAAAATCAAAGCGGGTGCGGAGATCCGTGCCCGGCTTCAGGCGGTAGGAGTTATGCGGGAGAGCGGGCACGAACACTTCAGTGGCTCGCTGGTTGTGCCCGTGATCGGGCTGGATGGTCAAATACAGGAAATCTATGGGCGTAAAATTACCGATCGGTTACGAACCGGAACGCCATTGCACTTGTATCTGCCGGGCGCGCACAAAGGTGTCTGGAATGCAGCGGCGTTGGGGGCATCCAAAACGCTTATCCTGTGTGAATCGCTGATCGATGCGATGTCATTCTGGGTGGCAGGCCAGCGCCATGTCACGGCGGCCTATGGTGTGCATGGCGTTACGGCGGATCACTGGCAGGTCTTTGAACAGCACGGCATTAAACAGGTGCTGATCGCCTTTGATAATGATACAGCGGGCAATGATGCCGCGGTGAAACTGGCGGCAGCGCTGGTTGCCAAAGGGATCACGCCGCTGCGTGTGGTGTTCCCGCCGGGCATGGATGCGAATAGCTATCTGTGTCAGGTTGCAGAACCAGAAACCGCCTTTGCCCTGCTGCTTGAGAGTGCCGTGCCGATGCAGGAGGCGGCAGACATGGTCGCACTGGAGCGCCAGACGCCTGAGCCGGACACGGCATCAGAATCCGCTTCCCCTTTAGTCGCTGAACCCGTACCCAGCGTGACGCCGAATGTGGTCTGTGAGTCCGGTGATCATGGTGAGTTGCTTATCTCAGCCGGGACACTGCAATGGTGTCTGCGCGGCATGAGTGCGGTGAAAGCCGGTGCGGCTGTGATGAAGCTCAATGCACAGGTGCTGGACACGCAAAGCGGCGTGTTGTTCGCTGACGGGGTTGATCTGATGAGCGGGCGTTCACGTAACAGTTACTCGCGCCTGGCCGCCGCTGAGCTGGGACTAACCGAAGGTGACATCCGGCGGACACTGGGGCAGGTATTACTGGCGGTTGAACAGTGGCAGCAGCAAGGCGGCGCGGCATCCGTGGTCAATGTGCCGACAATGAGTGACACCGAGCAGGAAGCGGCACTGGCCTTGCTGCAAGACCCCTATCTGACCGCCCGTATTACCGCTGACTTAGCGGCCTGTGGGGTTGTCGGTGAATCCACCAATTTACTGGCGGGCTTTTTGGCGGCCGTGAGCCGAAAGTTACCCAAACCGTTAGCCGTCCTGATCCAGAGCAGCAGCGCCGCCGGAAAATCCTCCCTGATGGAGGCCGTACTGAATCTGATGCCGGAAGAAGAGCGCATCCAGTACAGCGCCATGACAGGGCAAAGCCTGTTTTATCTCGGTGAAACCAATCTCCAGCACAAGATTTTAGCGATAGCCGAAGAAGAGGGCGTGCGACAGGCGGCCTATGCACTCAAGCTGTTGCAGTCGGACGGCGAGCTGACCATGGCGAGCACGGGTAAAGATGAAGCGACCGGAAACCTGGTCACCAAAAGCTATACCGTCAAAGGCCCGGTCATGCTGATGCTGACCACAACGGCCATTGATGTCGATGAAGAGCTGCTTAACCGCTGTCTGGTGCTGACGGTCAATGAATCCCGTGAGCAGACCGAAGCGATCCATGCGGTGCAGCGCCAGAAGCAAACCCTTGAAGGCTTGCTGGCTGAGAACGAGCGGGACTATCTGACGGCGCTTCATCAGAACGCCCAGCGGCTGCTGAAACCGCTGAATGTCGTCAATCCGTATGCGTCGCAACTGACGTTCTTGTCAGACAAGACCCGTACCCGCCGTGACCATATGAAATACCTGACGTTGATCCAGAGTGTCGCGCTGCTGCACCAGTACCAGCGGGAAATCAAGACCACTGAGCATCGCGGCAAGACACTAGAATACATCGAAGTGACCAAAGACGATATCAAACTGGCGAACCAGCTTGCGCATGAAATCTTAGGCCGGACATTGGACGAAATGCCGCCGCAGACACGCAAACTGTTATTACTGATCCAGCAGATGGCGCGCGCAATGGCAGCAGAGCAACAGTGCGCCCTGAACACCATTCGCTTTACCCGACGGGATATCCGGGCTTACACGAACTGGAGCGACAGCCAGCTTAAGCTGCATTGCCAGCGCTTAAGTGATATGGAGTACCTGCTGATCCACGGTGGCAGTCGCGGGCATCTGTTGCAATACGAACTCCTGTGGGACGGTGACGGCGACAGCGCCCACTTAAGCGGCCTGATCGTGCCTGTATGATCCTCGCAAGTCTGGGTTCCTCTAGCGCAAGTCTATCCTAAGTCTGCCCCAAGTCGGGGCTAAGTCTGGGTAAGCAAAATCATCGTAAGGCCACAGCCAGACAGGGTTAAGCGCTCACAAGTCTGATAACACGAAAAATCACTGTTCCGGCAACACAATAAAACCCCCATCATACCGTACCGCCGGATGGCCTCCATAACAAAAAGGAAAATCCGCATGACACTCTCACACGACAGCTCATTGATTACGCTGCGTCAGCAGCTTGAAGCGTGGCTGGATGTTCGGGCATTACAGGGCAGCAGCCCCAAGACACTGGAAACCTATCGCGCCCAACTGCGTCCCTTCGTTGAATGGTGCGAACAGCGGGCCGTTCACTACGCCCCGCAAGTCTCGTTACCCCTGCTGGAGAGCTGGCAGCGTTATCTGCGCAGTTACCGTAAACCGGATGGGCAACTTTACAGCAATAACAGCCAGCGCGAGCGGCTGAGCACATTGCGGTTGTGGTTCCGTCACTTATTACAGCGCCATCACATTCTCTACAATCCGGCGGAATTACTGGTATTGCCCAAGGAAGAGAAACGCCTGCCCGCCCAGGTCTTAAGCGAAAGTGAAACGGAGCAGGTGCTGGCCAGTCTGGACACGCTGACGCCGATGGGCTTACGTAACCGGGCGATACTGGAAATCCTCTGGAGCAGCGGTATCCGGCGCGGGGAGCTGCGCAATCTGCGGCTGAATGATATTGACTTCGGACGGGGTGCGGTGATGGTACGACAAGGCAAAGGCCACAAAGACAGGGTGATCCCCATCGGG
>NZ_JADEUF010000089.1 GCF_015163655.1 Xenorhabdus griffiniae
TGTGACTGCCGTATCTGTAATCCATGTTGCACCTCCAGTACAACACAGTATTGCAGCTAAAGCTGACCGACTAAAGTCGGTGGTTTTAACCTTTCATATGGAAGAATAAACGATAGCACTGGAAATGAAGGCATTTAGATTTAAATATAAAAACAGCTCCAGAAGGAGCTGAGTTAATTGTATATAGAAAAGCAGTACCAGAAATATTTCTGACACTGCTTTCGTTGAGTCTCGTTAATTTATTTATAACTAACGATAATCTTCAATTGGCGCACAAGAGCAATGTAAATTACGATCACCGTAAACATCATCAAGACGTTTAACTGTCGGCCAATATTTATTGGCTTTCGTTTCCGCCGTTGGGAAAACGGCAACTTCACGGCTATATGCATGCTCCCAATCAGAAACCAGTTCAGCCTGAACGTGAGGCGCATTAACCAATGGGTTGTCTTCCAAAGGCCATTCTCCACTTGCCACTTTGCTGATCTCTTGCCGAATTGCCAGCATTGCGTCAATAAAGCGATCAATTTCAACTTTACTCTCTGATTCCGTTGGTTCAACCATCAGAGTTCCCGCAACCGGGAATGACATGGTTGGTGCATGGAAACCGTAGTCAATCAAACGCTTGGCGATATCCATCTCGCTAATGCCGAATTCTTCTTTTAGTGGACGAATGTCCAGAATACATTCGTGAGCAACATAGCCATTACGTCCGGTATAGAGGATCTCATAAGCCCCTTTCAGGCGGCTTGCAATGTAGTTGGCATTCAAGATCGCAACCTGGCTGGCTTGTTTCAGCCCTTGTGCTCCCATCATGCGAATATACATCCAGCTAATCGGCAGGATAGATGCACTGCCAAATGGCGCTGCGGATACCGCACCTAATGTCGTAACTTCATCCATTTCCACTACGGAATGGCCCGGCACAAATGGCGCAAGATGTTTTTTCACGCCAATCGGCCCCATGCCTGGGCCACCACCGCCGTGTGGGATACAGAAGGTTTTATGCAGGTTCAGATGCGAAACATCTGCGCCAATAAAGCCCGGTGTAGTAATACCCACTTGCGCGTTCATGTTCGCGCCATCAAGGTAAACCTGACCACCGTTTTGGTGAATAATTTCACAAATCTCACGAATGGTTTCTTCATAAACACCATGAGTTGATGGGTAAGTCACCATGATACAAGCAAGATTGTTACTGTGTTTTTCTGCTTTCTCACGCAAATCAACCAGATCGATGTTGCCTTCTTTATCACAGTTCACAACAATCACCGTCATACCCGCCATATGAGCAGATGCCGGGTTTGTACCATGCGCAGAGCTTGGGATTAAGCAAATATGGCGATGTTGTTCTCCACGGCTGGCGTAATAGCGACGAATTGCCAGCAGGCCCGCATATTCTCCCTGTGCGCCAGAATTAGGCTGCATACAGAATGCGTCATATCCGGTCAGCAATACCAGCCAATGAGAAAGCTGGCTTACCATCTGGTGATAACCCTGAGCTTGTTCTGGCGGGCAGAAAGGATGCATATCGGTAAATTCAGGCCAGGTAATCGGCATAATCTCCGCTGCTGCATTCAGCTTCATGGTACATGAACCCAACGGGATCATGGCTTGATTCAGCGCCAGATCTTTACGCTCCAGACTGTGCATATAACGCATCATGTCGGTTTCACTGTGGTAACGACGGAAATTATCATGTGTTAAAATTTCGTCATTACGCAACATGGCGGCTGGAATAGATTGGCTGCCTGTCGCAACTTCACGATCAAGAGCATCAATATCCAGAACTGAATCAGAACCTGTTATCACTTGATACAGGGTTAATAGATCATCACGGCTGGTTTTTTCACTCAAGGATACACCGACAGCACCAAGAATATCAGTACGTAAGTTAATCTGTGCTTTAGCCGCTCTTGCCAGTACCTGAGCCTTATCTGATACCTCAATCGCTAATGTATCAAACCATGTCTTATGACGTAGTGTGATACCCGCCTTTTGCAAACCAACAGCCAGAATATCTGTCAATCGGTGAATACGATTGGCAATGCGCTTCAAACCTTCAGAACCGTGATAAACAGCGTACATTCCCGCAATATTGGCCAGTAAAACTTGCGAGGTACAAATATTGGAATTCGCTTTTTCACGGCGAATATGCTGTTCGCGGGTTTGCATCGCCATACGCAATGCTCTGTTACCCGCAGCATCACGGGAAACACCGATAATACGGCCCGGCATAGAGCGTTTGAATTCATCTCTGCACGCAAAGAAGGCGGCATGAGGGCCGCCATATCCCATCGGTACACCAAAACGCTGCGCAGAACCAAATACAATATCAGCACCTTGTTTACCCGGCGCGGTCAATATGACCAATGCCATGAAATCCGCGGCAACGCTGACAATGATTTTACGCTCTTTCAGTTTTGCAATCAGATCACTGTAATCATGGACTTCACCCGTCGTTCCCGTTTGTTGCAGCAGGACACCAAAGATCCCTTCCAGTTCCAGTGCTTTTTCTGCTTTATCAACAATGACTTCAAATCCAAATGTTTCAGCACGGGTACGCACTACATCCAACGTTTGTGGGTGAATATCATCTGCCACAAAGAAACGTTCAGCGCTTTTCAGCTTGCTGATCCGCTTTGCCATTGCCATCGCTTCTGCGGCAGCTGTTGCTTCATCCAGTAGTGAAGCTGAAGCAAGATCTAAACCTGTCAGGTCAATGGTGACTTGCTGAAAGTTCAACAAGGCTTCTAAGCGGCCTTGAGAAACTTCCGGTTGATAAGGGGTATATGCGGTATACCAGCCCGGATTTTCCAGCAAATTACGCAAAATCACGGGAGGAAGAATGGCGGGTGAATAACCCATACCAATATACGATTGATAGCGCTGATTCTGATTCGCTATCGCTTTCAATTCAGCCAAAGCCTGTTGTTCAGTCACTCCCTCACCAAGCGCAGGTGGCTCTGATAATGCGATATCACGGGGAACGATTTTATCGGTCAGATCATCAAGAGAATTTGCACCTATTATCGCCAGCATCTCTGCTTGCTGTTCAGCTGAAGAACCAATGTGGCGACGAATGAATTCACCTTGGTGTTCAAGTTGGATTAATGTCTGAGTCATTGATGATAATTTCCTGAAACTAGCTATGCCTTTTATCTTTCAAGTTACCGTCTTGTTGTCTATCACTTGAAATCTATTGGCTATAAAAAACAGCACAAAAAAAACGCCCCATTCACAATGTGATATGGGGCGATTCAAAATAATTACTCGTCTTCTTCCAAGAGTGACCGATAACTTTCGGCATCAAGCAAATTAGCGAGTTCACTCTCATCAGCTATTTTAACGCGGAACAACCAACCTTCGTTATAGGGTTCACTGTTCACCAATTCGGGAGAATTTTCCAGGTCAGGGTTAACCGCGATAATCTTACCATTCACCGGTGCGTAGATATCAGAAGCCGCTTTGACTGACTCTACAACAGCACAATCATCACCACTATTGACTTCTGTGCCTATTTCCGGCAAATCAACAAATACCATATCGCCCAATAACTTCTGGGCATGTTCGGTAATACCTACGGTATATTCACCATTGCCTTCCGAGCGAACCCACTCATGTGATTCTGTATATTTCAATTCTGCTGGTACATGACTCATCGTTGCCTTCTCCTTGTTTTTATCACTCTACAAGTGGTTTTCCCATCCGCACAAAGCCCGGTTTAACAACCTGCACGGGCATTTCTCGATTACGGATCTGGACAACCGCCTGTTCACCAATACCTTGCGGTACACGTGCAAGGGCTATACTAAATCCTAAGGTTGGGGAGAATGTTCCACTGGTAATCACACCAGAACGCATTTCACCGGAATCATCAGTGAAGTTGACCGTTAAGCCACCACGCAATACTCCCTTTTCACGCATGACCAGTCCAACCAACTGATCAGTACCCGTTTCGCGTTGTCTTTCCAATGCTTCACGACCAATGAAGTGGCGATCTTCCGGTTTCCAGGCAATTGTCCATCCCATGTTGGCGGCCAGAGGTGAAACAGTTTCATCCATTTCTTGACCATAAAGGTTCATGCCCGCTTCAAGACGCAATGTGTCACGCGCCCCCAATCCAGTCGGTTTCACGCCTACTGCTAACAACTGTTGCCAAAAATCTGCCGCTTGTTCTTTGGGCAGTGCAATTTCATAACCTGCTTCACCGGTATAACCCGTCGTTGCAATAAATAGATTTCCCGACTGGACGCCAAAGAAAGGTTTCATACCTGTTACCGCTTGCTTCTGCGCATCACTTAGCAATGATTGCACTTTGGCTTGCGCGTTTGGCCCCTGGACAGCAATCAGAGCCAAATCATCACGTACGGTAACTTCAACGTCATATTTCTCAGCATGTTGGTAAATCCATGCCAGGTCTTTCTCGCGGGTCGCCGAATTCACAACCATGCGATAAGCATTATCAGTGAAAAAATAGACAATGAGATCATCAATGACGCCGCCAGATGCATTTAGCATTGCGGTATATAGCGCCTTGCCCTGTTCGGTAAGTTTGGCAATGTCATTGGCCAGAAGATAGCGGAGAAAATCACGGCAATCTGGACCGTGTAGATCCACAATTGTCATGTGGGAAACGTCGAACATACCAGCATCAGCACGCACTGTATGATGTTCGTCAATTTGTGAACCATAGTGCAGGGGCATCATCCAGCCATGAAAATCTACCATGCGTGCTCCGCATGCCAGATGTTGATCATATAGTGGGGTGTGTTTTGACATTATTTCCCTCTTTACATTCTTGACATGAAAACATTCGTGACCTGAAAAAACATACGGCGCATTAACCGGCAGGTGTTGGATCATGAAGCAAAGAAGCGGTTAATCACGCAAACGATACCTTGGGATCAGAAGTTATCACTGAAATAGGAAATGAACCATAAAATAAATTAGCTGCATTGCCGCAGCAATCCGAGAAGGCACGGATTGCCATGCAGAATTTTTGTCTGATTTATTGCACAAAAATACTCAAAATTTTTAACAAATAGCCAAAAAACAATCTTTTTAGATTGAAAAAAGGCTAAAGTGTGAAGTAAATCGACTTAACACACTTTAGCCTGATATGAGAAAAACTAATTCTAATTCATGGGCTGAATTAGATTTTTTCAACCGAAGCGGTTTGGGCGATCAACCAATCAGGAAGGTCATTAAGCCCCATGGCATGACGAAGCAATTGTGGCTTCATTCCCGGTAAGTGATCAGCCAGTGTTAATCCGATTCCACGCAATAATTTTTTAGCGGGGTTATTGCCATCAAATAACTGACGAAAACCCTGCATACCTGCAAGCATGACCGCAGCACTGTGTTTGCGGCGACGTTCATAACGTCCCAAATAGAGATATTGACCGATGTCTTTTCCTTGCTGGTTTAAGCGGCTCAATTCACCTATCAGTTCTGCTACATCCATAAATCCAAGATTAACACCCTGACCAGCCAGTGGGTGGATAGTGTGTGCCGCATCGCCTAATAGCGCCAATCGATGAGCAGCAAAATTGCGGGCATAACGCCCCGTTAATGGGATAGTTTGTCGATCACTGACCAGTTCACATTGACCAAGACGCATATCAAATGTCGCGCTTAATTGCCGATTAAACAGTGTCGATCCCATAGATTTGCGCTGTTGCGCAGATTCAGCCGGCTGTGACCATACAATCGAACATAAGTGAGGATCTGGCAGTGGCAGGAAAGCCAGTATTCCATCACCGTGGAAAACCTGACGTGCAACACCTTCATGAGGCTGCTCAGTCCGAATTGTCGCGACCAAAGCATGGTGTTCATAATCCCAGAAAGTCAGCGGAATATCCGCATGTTGACGCAACCAAGAGTGGGCACCGTCTGCACCAATGACCAGGCGTGAAGTCAGCATTCTTCCATCAGATAACGTGATAAAGGCTTCGTTTTCTCCCCAGGCAACATTTTTAAGGGAAGATGGGGTGAAGATCATTACATCTGGCAAATTTTCCGCACGTTGCCAGAGCACTTGCCGGATCACATGGTTTTCGATGATATGCCCCAGATGGGTCAAGCCATTTTCCGCCGCATTAAACTCAATACGCCCGAAACTGTCCCGATCCCAAACTTCCATTCCCTGATATGGACTGGCTCGCATTGCAAGAATATCTTGCCAGACACCAAGGTGGGTGAGTAATCGTTCACTGGCTGCATTGATGGCTGAAACACGTAACGCATATTCATCATTGACACCAAATGGCTTTGTCGGTGGGTGCTCTTCTACAATCGCGATGCGCAAGCCACTACCTTGTAAACCACAAGCCAGCGCAAGGCCAACCATTCCGCCCCCTGCGATCACCACATCAAATGATTGCATTTTTTCTTTCCTCTTAATCTGCCAATGGTGACTGTGCAACCCAACCTAATGTCTGGCGGGCAAAGAGATCCCGCATTGGGGATAATCTTTCCATTGTCTTCAAGCCAAGATTACGCCCTATTTTTAACGGTAAGTAGTCATTAGCGAATAACCTGACCAGCCCGTCCGTGAGTCCAATGGTCGTTTCACGATCTGCCTGACGCTGTTGCTGATACTGTGCCAGTACCTGGTAGGAGCCAATATCCTGTCCAGAAGTGGCCGCTATTGAAATGACTTGTGCCAAAGCCATCACATCACGCATCCCTAAGTTAAAGCCCTGTCCGGCGATCGGATGCAAAGTTTGGGATGCATTACCTACCAGCGCCAGACGGTGGCTAATTTGCCTGCTGGCTGTTGATAATGCTAAGGGATAACTATGTCGTTGACCGGTTTCCAGCATTTTCCCCAAACGCCAGCCAAATGCTTTTTGCAGCTGTTGGAGAAATTCATGCTGGCTCCAGTTATTGACGTCTGACTGTTTTTCCAGTGGGTGACACCATACCAGTGAACTACGCCCTTCCGACATAGGTAACAACGCCAATGGGCCATATTGGGTAAAACGCTCGAATGCCATTCCTTGAGGATGTTCAGAAGTCAGGACATTAGCAATAATGGCTGTCTGCTCATAAGATCGCCGTTTGAACGGTATATTACACGCCTGGGCTATTGCCGAGTGACTACCATCCGCAGCGACCAGTAATTCTCCTGTCAGCTTTTCGCCATTATTCAGCGAAACCACTACAGAATTTTCTAAACGCTCAATGGAATTCACTTTAGCCGGACAGTAAAGTTTAATATTTGGAGATTGTTTTAATAACTCAAAAAGATGAATTCCAGCATCATGCAATTCAATCACATTGCCTAATGCCGAGATATCATAGTCGCTGGCGCGAATGTTGGTGAAACCGCTATTACCACGGTCGCTAACATGAACGTGAGTTATTGGGGTAACACAATGTTGCAGTGCAGGCCAAATACCGACCTGTTGCAAGCGCTGACATGTACCATAAGCCAAGGCTATAGCCCTTGCATCAAAACCAGGATGCTCCCTGGTTGGTTCTGCTGCTTCAATCAAGGAGACTTGTAATTGCCCCCGACTCAGCGAGGCAATAGTCAGAGCCAATGTCGCTCCCGTCATTCCTCCGCCCACAATAATCACGTTCATTATCACTTCCTGATTACTTTAACCTTACTGTGCCATCAGAGCTTCTATCTCATCGGGATCTTTCACGACAGATTCAGTCAGGTTTTCATTTCCTGTTTCCGTTATCACAATGTCATCTTCAATACGAATACCGATACCACGGTATTCCGGCGGGACATCCGCATCGGGTGCAATGTAAAGCCCCGGCTCTACAGTCAGCACCATGCCAGGTTGCAAGATACGATCGCGATCAACACCATAATCGCCGACATCGTGCACATCCAGCCCCAACCAATGACTCAAACCATGCATGAAAAATTGACGGTAAGCATTGGTTTCGATCAATTGTTCGACTTCACCATGCATAATGCCTAATCTTACCAATCCCTTCACCATAACACGTACAACCTGTCCCGTGACCTCGCTGATAGTGACACCAGGTCTGTATAGTTCCAAGGAAAGGTTAATGGCTTCCAGCACAATGTTATAGATTTCACGTTGAGGGCGCGTAAATTTGCCATTTACTGGAAATGTCCGTGTAATGTCGCCGGCATATCCCTCATACTCACACCCCGCATCGATTAACACTAAATCGCCATCTTTCATGCGACGTTCATTTTCAGTGTAATGCAGAATACAAGCGTTATCTCCCGCGCCAACTATCGTGTTATAAGCAGGATAACGCGCGCCCTGACGGGTGAATTCGTGGTGAATTTCGGCTTCCAGCTGGTATTCAAACATACCAGGACGGCAAGCCTGCATTGCCCTGATATGCGCCTGAGCACTGATTTCCCCCGCTTTGCGCATGATTTCTAATTCAGCGTCTGACTTAAACAGACGCATTTCATGCAGCCACGGGCGCCAATCTGCCATGATCATGGGTGCCTTGAAGTTACGGCGGCTGTTTTTACGTAATTTATCCAACGCACTAAAGACGATGTTATCAGCGTACTCAAATTCGCCCTGGGCGTGATAGACCACTTCCAAGCCATTCAATAATAAATAGAGTTGTTCATCGAGATCATCAAATGGTAAGGCGCGATCCACCCCCAATTTTTCCAATGCAGCTTCTTGTCCAAGACGACGACCAAACCAAATTTCCGCAGTCAAATCGCGAACACGATTAAACAACACACTGTGATTGTGAGTTTCATCGCTTTTAATCAGTATTAGAACCGCTTCCGGTTCACTGAAACCGGTCAGATACAGAAAATCACTGTGCTGACGGTAGGGATATTCACTATCTGAATTACGTGTCGCAGGCAATGCCGAAAATATAATGGCCGCACTGGCCGGTGCCATTTTTGACAATAATGCCTGTCGACGGGATAAATATTCTTGTTTAGTCATACCCTCTCCTGCAAAATTCCATATTATTAGTTGGGATACCCCTCATCTTTCAAAGCTTGAAATTTATAGGGTGAATACCGCCAATCAGTGCAATGTTGGTTTTTCATTTTTTGCACTGTCCGCGGTTTTAGGTGTCGCAAACGCGATATAACAGAGCTGAACCGCAACACGTACATATTCCAGAACTTCTTCAAGGGCTTGAGAGAGTTCTTCCTGATCTTCGTCTTCATCATAGCCCAACATGCCAATGTTACGTAAATCGGTGATAACTTCCTGAATTTCTGGATTTTCTGTTAATTTGGGATTGGCTACACCTAAGCCGAGCAGAAAGTGGTTAACCCATCCCGCCAATGCTTCTGCACATGCAAAAACCCCCGCCTCTTCATCAGGCAGCAACAGATTGAACGAGAAACTACTGTCATCCAGCAATTCAAACGTCGTTTCGTACAATTCCCTAAGCGGCAGAGCCAAAACCTGAGAAAATGCCAGGCCATCATTCGCAAGATCATGCACCAGTGTCTGCCAGCTACTATCGTGATTACCGCCATGATTTCCACCACATAGTAACCCACTGATTAAGCCATGCATTTCTGCTGCTGTCAGGGCGATGGACTGTTGATGCAAAATTTCATCAAATGATTGATAATTAGGTAATGAGTTTTGTATAGACATGTATATTGATCATCGTTGGCGATATAAGTTCATGCTATGCTACCATCAAGGGGAGTCGCTATACCAGACAGCACACACCGATATATCCCCAACCGATTTCGAGATGCCGCGTGATAGCAAGGGCACAAATCCCCAAACCATAGGTACTTTATATCTATAACTAATTGACTGGGATAAGTGAACATTGCCCAAAAGCAGCAATTTGAAGAGGAAGGGGAAAAGAGGGGCTTTTGGTATTGTACGGTAATGATTGGTGTCGGCCTTGTTTTATACCATAATTTACTTTATACCCCATCGATTTCAAATTACAGCTCTGGCAACAAAGCCGCAATTTGAGAGATAAGGGATATATATACCAATCTAACTTCAAGATGCGTATATCAACATCAAGGTATCGGCACAATAATAAATCAGGAAGGTGTCATGTCTGCACAACCAGTAGATATTCAGATTTTTGGGCGGTCATTACGTGTCAATTGTCCAACAGAGCAGGTTGAAGCGTTGCAAGCTGCTGCTGAGGAACTTGAAGAGCGTTTGCATAACCTTAAAGAACGCACCAGAGTCACTAACACTGAGCAACTGGTTTTTATTGTGGCACTGAATGTCTGTCACGAGTTGGCACAGGAGAAGATGAAAACCCGTGATTATGCTTACAATATGGAACAAAAAATAAAAATGCTCCAGCAATCCATTGAAAAGGCACTGTTAGAGCAAGGTAAAGTTACCTGATATTCCATCCATCAGCTGAATCTTGTTGATAAATCAGGCAGTAGTCACTATAGATTAATATAAGCAGTTGCTTTCTTCGTTTAGTTCCATACAATAGGCTTCATAGCGTTGCTTAAAGCCTATTTAGGTGGTTTAAGCAGCAAAAAATTTCTCTGAGGTGTTCGTGAGCAGGGAAGTCCCCTGAGCCGATATTTCATCTCTATAGAATGTGGTGCTACGTTTCTTGTGAGCATGCTTGGCTAGCCAAGAAGCCTAATAGCAACGACGCTGCGTTCACCTTGAACCAAGGGTTCAAGGGTTACTACCTGTAACGGCATCTTGGAGAACCCCCGCTTTTTATCTGTTTTGTATCCTTTTCTGCGTTAATTAACAGGCAGGTATCATGCAATCAGATTCTTCTCTTACTCTGCGTCAATCCATTAGAAAAAAAATTCGGCAGCTACGTCAAAATCTATCCCCTGAACAACAATCGCAATTTGCCCAGCAAGCCATTAAACAGGCTATGATTCACCCTAAGATCCGGCAAGCTGATAAAATTGCCCTCTATCTCTCCTTTGACGGGGAATTAGATACACGTCCGCTGATTCAACAACTTTGGCAGCAAAACAAACAGGTCTATTTGCCAATATTGCATCCTTTCAACCGGAATCACCTGCTGTTTCTCCGTTATTGCGCTGATACGCCTCTTATTCATAACCGCTTTAATATCGAAGAGCCTCAGTTGGATGTCCGGCAGGTTTTACCCATCTCTGAACTTGATGTCATGTTTATTCCTCTGGTCGCTTTCGATTGCACAGGGCAACGCTTAGGGATGGGCGGTGGTTTCTACGACAGAACCCTCGCTAAATGGCAACAACAGAATTTTTATCCGATTGGATTAGCCCACAATTTTCAGTTAGTTGAGAAACTACCTAGCGAGAGTTGGGACATTCCTCTGCCAGAGATCATTACGCCAGACAAAGTATGGCAATGGATAGCTACTCAGTGAGTAACAGGGGCTATTGTGCTTTCAATAACCCCTTATTTTTATGCGTCTTGCCTTTCTTTTAACCAGCCATTATAGCCTTAGTACAGCAAGCGAGAACGGATCGTGCCCGGTAAGGCTTTCAGTTTCTGCAAAACCAATTCAGCCTGAGCTGAATTCTGCGTCGTAATATCAATCACCACATAACCAATACCACTGTCAGTCCGCAGATATTGGGCATCAATATTGATTTCTTGCTCAGTGAATACTTGGTTAATACTGGTCAAGATACCGGGGCGGTTTTCATGGATATGCAGTAATCGGTTAGTATCCTTGGCATGAACAGGGAGCGAGACTTCAGGAAAATTAACCGCTGATAAGGTAGAACCATTGTCAGAATATTTGACCAGTTTACCAGAAACTTCATAACCGATATTTTGCTGGGCTTCTTGTGTCGATCCCCCAATATGTGGTGTCAACAATACGTTATCAAACTGGCTTAATGGAGAGATGAAAGGATCATTATTTGTTGCGGGTTCATGAGGAAAGACATCAATCGCCGCACCAGAAAGATGCCCTGTTTCCAACGCGTTGCTGAGTGCATCAATATCGACCACTGTGCCGCGTGATGCATTGATCAAAATCGAACCTGGTTTCATCAATTCCAGTTCTGCTGCACCAATCATATTTTTGGTTGAGGCGGTTTCAGGAACATGCAGGCTCACGACATCACTCATATTCAGCAATTCAGACAAATGATGAACTTGCTGTGCATTACCTAAGGGCAATTTATTTTCAATATCATAGAAATAGACATTCAGGCCAATATTTTCAGCCAAAATGCCAAGCTGTGTACCAATATGCCCGTAACCAATAATGCCTAATTTTTTCCCACGCGCTTCGTAGCAGCCTTTTGCCTGCTTATCCCATATCCCATTGTGGGCTTTGGCATTCGCTTCAGGAATACGACGTAACAGCAGCAGCAACTCACCCAATACCATTTCAGCGACCGAACGCGTATTGGAAAAAGGCGCATTAAATACTGGAATACCACGTTTTGCTGCGGCTTTCAGGTCAACCTGGTTAGTACCAATACAAAAACACCCAACTGCAACCAGCTTTTCCGCAGCGGCGAAAACCTCTTCGGTCAATTGGGTGCGGGAACGAATGCCGACAAATCGAGCATCACGGATCGCTGCTTTCAATTCTTCAGGTTCTAATGCCCCTTTGTGATATTCAATATTGCTGTACCCTGCCGCTTTTAGGCTATCTACTGCACTTTGGTGAACACCTTCCAGCAACAGAAATTTAATTTTGTCCTTTTCTAAAGATACCTTAACCATTTGCCCGCCCTAGTTGTACTTACTTTCATAATGCATATCGACTCCACCAAAATAACAAAAAAAACGGTAACGGCAATACAATCGATTGCTTATATTACAGAATAAGCAACAGTAAATAAGTTGTTATGCAAAGTAAAATAATTCGTTACGGGGAATGATCGGGATTTTGAGGTTTTTTTAGACGAAAAAGTGATATATCTCACTAAATTTTCTATTTTGAATAAATATAAAAATATTTTTAGGGCAGGTTATTCTGCCCTCAATAAATGATTATTCAGTAAGCGTCTTAACGCCATCCGCAGTACCTACCAGTACCACATTAGCGCCTCGATTAGCAAAAAGCCCCACCGTTACCACGCCTGCTATCCCATTGATCTTATCTTCTAACGCAGTGGGATCGACAATCGAAAGATTGTGAACATCCAGAATGTGGTTACCATTGTCTGTCACAACGTTTTCACGATAAACCGGTGTTCCGCCCAATTTCACCAGCTCACGAGCCACATAAGCCCGTGCCATTGGGATAATTTCAACTGGCAGAGGAAATTTGCCTAATACATCGACTTGCTTAGACGAATCAATAATACAGATAAATTTCTTCGCAACCGCCGCGATGATTTTTTCCCTGGTTAACGCTGCGCCGCCACCTTTGATCATCTGCATTTGACCATTAATTTCATCAGCACCATCAACATAAATATCCAACGTGTCGACGTCATTGCAGTCAAACACAGGGATACCGAGAGCTTTCAGTCTCTCAGTCGATGCGTCTGAACTCGATACGGCACCTTCAATTTTATCTTTGATGGTGCCTAACGCATCAATAAAATGCGCTGCGGTAGAACCTGTACCAACACCAACAATTGTGCCTGGTTTAACATATTCCAATGCTGCCCAACCTACTGCTTTTTTCAGTTCGTCCTGAGTCATATTGATCACAACCTATAATCAGTTACAAGGAAAAATCTGACGGCTAGTATAAACAATATTGGCTCACCTCATAAAAAAATATGGCATAGTGCTGATTAGGCCACATAATGGTTTTTATTAAGCTGTAACACAAAAAGTGCAAACACGGAGAATCTTATTTTCAATGAAACGTCCTGATTACCGGTCATTGCAAGCATTAGATGCAGTGATCAAAGAACGTGGTTTCGAGCGGGCAGCGCAAAAACTTTGTATTACTCAATCAGCGGTATCTCAGAGAATCAAGCAATTAGAAAATCTGTTTGGTCAGCCACTATTGGTACGCACTGTTCCTCCCCACCCTACAGAGCAAGGGCAAAAGCTGCTTGCGCTATTACATCAAGTGGAACTGCTGGAAGCGCAATGGCTTGGTGATGAAAATAGCAATGAGATCCCGTTACTGCTTTCCCTTGCTGTTAATGCGGACAGCCTGGCGACGTGGCTTTTACCGGCTCTCCATCCTGTTTTATCCGATTTACCTATTCGGCTAAATATTCAGGTGGAAGATGAAACCCGAACTCAAGAGCGATTACGGCGTGGTGAAGTTGTCGGGGCGATTAGTATTCAATCCCAACCTCTGCCAAGTTGTTTAGTTGATAAATTAGGTGCCCTGGATTACCTGTTTGTCGCCTCTCCAGAGTTTGCAAACCGTTTTTTCCCGAATGGCGTCACGCGTTCGGCATTACTGAAAGCCCCTGCGGTTGCATTCGACCATTTAGATGATATGCATCAAGCATTTTTACAACAGAACTTCGATTTATCACCGGGAAGTGTGCCCTGCCATATCGTGAATTCTTCCGAAGCATTTGTTCAACTGGCAAAACAAGGCTCGACTTGTTGCATGATCCCACATTTGCAAATCAACAAGGAGCTAAAAGCCGGTGAATTAATCGATCTAACACCAGGTCTATGCCAACGCCGTATGCTTTATTGGCATCGTTTTGCGCCTGAAAGTGGAACGATGAGAAAAGTTACTGACGCCCTGCTAAAACGAGGACGCCAGATGTTACGTCAGGAAGATGAAACTCATTAACGCTGTAATTCAAAAACAGCATCGACGTGATCTAAAAACTCAATACTCTGTGGTTCGTAAGTTTCGCTGGCAGAGTCAGAAGCGGGTGCTGCCAACAGATCTGTCTGATATTTCAGACGGTTCATTGGAATAGGCACTGCTTCAGGCGCACGGTAACTAATGCTATATACAGAGCCTAACTTACTGTTGAACCCTTTTGCCAATGTAGTTGCCTGTTGAATAGCATTCTCGATGGCTTTTTGTCTGGCTTCATCACGATAACGTTGCGGATTGCTGACACCAAACTGAACCGAGTTAATTTCATTCAGTCCTGCTTTCAGGGCACCATCCAATAAGACATTCAGTTGTTCCAGCTTGTGAACTTTCACTTCAACTGAACGCGACGCCCGATAACCTGTAATACTCGATTTTCCACTATTTTGGGAGTATTGATATTCTGGTTGGGTACGCAAGTTAGCCGCATCAATATCTTTCTTTTCGATGCCATTGTTTTTCAGAAAATCAAAATATTTCGCAACACGTTCATCGACTTTTTTCTTTGCTTCTGCTGCACTTTTTTGCGTTTCACTCACATGGATTACCAAAGTAGCCATATCTGGCGTCGCTTTAACTATCGCGTTACCAGAGGTGGAAATATGTGGAATAGAGAGTGAGTCAGCGGCGGAAGCTGCCATGAAAGACAGGCTTCCTAAAGCCATCATTGCAGCCAATACCAGTGATTTACGTTTCACAAGGCCTCCTAAAGTTACATGAATAAGGTGCTTTCAGAAACATTAGCACACTATCTATAGAGAAGTAATCTATGGAGAAATATTATAATTAATAAAAAATCTATATCCTTGCTGAATTAAGTTCCAGGCGATATACCACATCACACAGCCAACGAAGATATTGATGATCCGTTGTGCTCTGGGCCGATTAAGCACAGGTGCAAACCACGCAGACAAGAATGACAAGGCAAAAAACCAGCTGATCGAAGCCATTACCGCTCCGGTGGTAAACCACGGCCGAAGCTCGGCTGACAATTGTCCTCCTATGCTTCCCAAGACGACAATGGTATCCAAATAAACATGAGGATTCAGCCATGTCACAGCGAATAACGTTACTATAACCCGCCAACGACTTTGGACAATTTTTTCAGTACGGGAGCGTTCGACTTCTGCCGATAATGCTGCTCGAAAAGCACCCCATCCATACCAGAGTAAAAATGCGACGCCTCCCCATGTCACAGTTTGCAATAAAAGTACCGATTGTCCCAGCAAAGCACTGCCACCAAATATCCCCGCGATGATGAGCAAAGAATCACTGGTGGAGCATAATGTTGCACTCATTAAATGGAACTGCTTCCTGCTCCCTTGCTGCATAACAAATACATTTTGTGGCCCAAGTGGAAGGATCATTGCAGCACTAAGAAAAAACCCCTGAATAAATGTTGAGAACATGCAAAGATTCCTAATAATTATACGCGATGCTCAACTTTAACACCCAATAACGAGCGTTTGTTGAAGCCAGTCGCGTTGTTTTTTACCTTGTTTAAAGTTGGCAAAAATACCCAATGTGTGAGAAAGCAGCT
>NZ_JADEUF010000009.1 GCF_015163655.1 Xenorhabdus griffiniae
GAGCGCCGTAATCAGGCTAAGCAGCAATGTGCGGGGTTCAATATTTCTAATGCGTTGAGTAAATCCGCAGCCAAACGCTATCTTTTGCAAAGAAACATCACTAAAAAATTGCATTAACTGGTGTTTTATAGCAATAATCGTCACAGGCTTCATCCGTGGTTTTGGTATTAGTTTGGCGACGATTATCAGATCATAAATGAAGCCTTTTTTCTATCTAAAATATACAGTTAATGCTTAAGATCCTGTATATGAGAGCCGCTTAATTCCTGCGCCTAGTTGCTTTTGTATCCGCCATATCCAGGCGATGCTGGGGCATGAGAAAATCAACACGACCCAGGTCTATACGCGAGTCGCCATCAAACAGCTCAAGCAGGTGCACAGCCAGACCCATCCGGCAGAGCGTGCCCCCCAAACCCAACCGGACGCCGACTGCCATACCGAACCGCCGGAGAACGGTTCAGGCAGAGCCAGTGGCGAGTCTGAGGCCAAACCGACGTCACAGGGCACGGGACAGTCCGATCCGCCCCGTTGAGTCCGTCGGGGTACGGGCAGGGGCAGACCGTGGCCGGACTGCCCGTCGGCATCAGCGTCTGCGGGGGTAAATGGGCAATGGGCGGCGGCGGCCCCGGTGTCCCCAACCCGTGTGTACTGGCCGCCCAAAGCCCATTTAACATAATGCAGGGAGATTATGCGAAATTCGCCGGGCGGCCCTGCTGTCCCGCTCACCGCCCGAAGAGCGGCTCACATCGCCTAATCTGCATTATGTCTGGCGCCCCCGCTTATCGGCGCCGCAGACGTGCCGCCGCACAAGGCTGCGCCTTCTGCTCTAACCGCCTGAGCCGATCCCTGCCAAAAACCGCGCCAGACCGGAACACCGTGCCCCCGTTCGGCCAAAACCCCTTCATCTTTAGCGGCCTTGCGTTGCGCAGGCCAACAACCCTGTAGGCAGGTCGGCCTGCGGCCTCCGCGTTTACCTCCCCCGCCCCAACCCCGCTGCACTGGCTGCGCCCGGCTCGCAGTCGCTACGCTCCTTGCTCGTTGCCGTGCTCGCCATCTCCGCCCCATGCAGCCCCCGCAGGGGGCTTCCCTTGGAAACCCGATGCGGTCATGCAAAGCCGTGCTTCTGCTTAGGCTATCGTGCATCAGAGCGTCGCAGGGCGCCGCTTGCAGGCTCTATGCCGCCCGCACCCGCAGAACGGCCGCCCGGCGTCCGGCAAGCCGGCCCCCGTTCGTCCGTTGCCGAAAGTGAAAACCCTCACAAAATCAGGTTGTTTACTCCATCAATAAGAAACAGAGGCGCTATACTGCACAACGACTTGCGGCGGTAGCAGGGCAAAAAGCGCACCGGGGCAACATCGCAAAACAGGCCAAAAGTGCACATCGGCGTTTTAGGTTCGCGGGGATGGGCGGAACAGGTAAAAATGGTTCTTTAACAAGCTGATAGTCAAAGAAAAAATCGCTTAAAACAGTATGACCGCACCGGAATCGTTCCTAAGACCCCATCGGGCTAATGGGGGGAACCAATCCGTATTCGTATGTCCATAACCCCACCGGATGGGTAGATCCTCTGGGATTAAAATCTGTCAGTCCGAAAACTGTTCACTATTCTCAAAATGACATTAATCCTATATTTGACGATGGAAGAAATATTAATGCGTTAAAACATAGACTAATTAATGATCCGTCTTATATAAATCAGGTTGAGCCAATACGTAAGGTAAGAATGAAAGATCTTCCTCCTTCCACACAGGAAAGGCTTATGTCACAAGGAGCACACAAACATTCGGTATTCAGTTTAGATAACCGTAGGTTATATGCGGCAAAAGAGGCTGGTATAGAGAAAATCCCATCTAGATGGGCAACTCCTGAAGAATTAAAAGAAATAAATCTTGATCGTAGATTCTCTACAGAAGATGGCGGTAAATCCATTCAGATTAGGAAATGTGGTTGATAGAATGAAAACTCAAGCTATAGAAACAACATATGGAATTATATATTCAAGAAATGCGCTAATTGCTACTGACGTAGCATTAAATATGACTCCATTAAGTGTAAAAATAAGTGCATCTTTATCATTATCAGGCTGTAGACCGCAGATAAAAGATAAAGATCCTATAAATATTTCAATTAATTTTTATGATATTGAATTTATTAAAATATATATGCTAGATGATTATCCATATGAGAAATATTCATCCTCTAGTTTTGATGAAGTTGAAGAAGAACATCGGTCGGGGAATAAAAGATATATATTAAGCACTTATGATCATGTTTTTGATATTGTAGGCAAGTATGAAATAATGACTGAATAAAATCAAAAAGCCGGAAGATCACAGGGATCTTCCGGCTTTCTTCTTTTTAAGAGCTGCTCAGTCCTTGCTCTTAGCGGATTTTATAGTCTCCAATCAGCTCGCGCATTCGCAGCTTAATCTCATGAAATTGCGCTCGCTGGCGCTGATATTGCTGCCTGAGACTGTGGGTTTTATCGCTGTCAGGAATAAGCACCAGACAACCATCCATGATTTTAACTGTGAGTGTGCCACCAATATCAAAGCCCGCCGCCTTAAGCCATTGACCCTTTAAATGGATCGCAGGCGGGGCGGTGGCCTTGTCATTTTGCGGCACGTATCCCACGGTGTAATAACGTTCTGCTTTGGCTATTTATAAGCCAATACAAATAAATTAATCATAGTGCCACTGATACGATTTCCAACAGCAGCCACGCTGAATCTACCTTAGCCATGATTAGAAACCAATAATCCAAAAATATCTTAATACTTTGTTTTTACATGAAATTAATGAAAAAATTTTAAATTAAAAAGAAATTAAATTATGAATAACAGATAAAACAGGAGTCAGATTGCATAAAAATAGATAATCCTGTTACCTAAACATAATCATTTAGCATAAAGTGCCATTTAGCTAAGTGGAAAGATTTAATTTATTCCTCATGCTATTAACTACTTGTAAATCATTCATCCCAATGACACATTGTATAGGTCTATGAGCTACCACCTTAACCAGCTCTTCTGATTTTCTGAACATTCTCTAAACATTCAAGGATATTATGAGTAACCAACAGACTGCCAAAGGTATCTTGTATGCCTTGGGGGCTTATCTTATTTGGGGATTGGCGCCCATCTACTTCAAAGCCATACAATATGTACCACCCGATGAAATCGTGTCACACCGTGTTATATGGTCAGTTTTTTTTATGGTACTGCTGCTGACGTTGACTCGTCATTGGCGCCAGGTCTGGGCTGTTGTTCGCCAACCAAAGATACTGCTATTGCTAGGCATTACAGCCTTCACTATTACCAGTAACTGGCTTACCTATATCTGGGCAGTCAATAATGGGCATTTGCTGGAAGCAAGTCTGGGATATTTTATTAACCCTCTGGTTAACGTGCTGTTTGGTATGATATTTCTTGGTGAACGTTTCCGCCGTATGCAGTGGGTTGCCGTAGGATTGGCCTTTACCGGTGTCTTGATCCAGCTATGGCAGTTTGGTTCTATCCCCGTGATTGGTTTGTATTTAGCAACGACGTTTGCGGTCTATGGTCTGATCCGCAAAAAATTGGGCATTGATGCACAGACAGGTATGTTGATTGAAACAACCTGGGTATTCCCTGTCGCCTTGATTTACCTGCTGTTTTTCACCCATAGTTCAACAAGTAATATGCTGGATAATGCGTACTCTTTGAACCTTATGTTGATTGCTGCCGGTATTATTACAACGGTGCCTCTGCTGCTCTTCACCGCGGCCGCTGCGCATCTGCGTTTGTCTACGCTGGGCTTCTTCCAGTATCTTGGCCCAACATTGATGTTCTTGCTGGCAACGTTAGTTTATGGTGAGGAAATAGGACCAGATCGTTTAATCACTTTTGGCTTTATTTGGGCTGCCTTGATTCTGTTTACTCTGGATGCGCTCTATACGCAACGCCGTTTACGGAAATAGCTCAATTCTTTCAAAAACATTCCTAAGTGTTATCTAAAATATCTATACCAATCTAACGTCAAGATGCGTGTGATATCTCCCCCGCTTCGCGGGGAGATATCAAGTTTCATAGAGTGTTCTTGAAGTTTAATGCGTATATGCTTTTGGGTTAGTGGAAACAGCCGACAAAGCAATTCATTAGAAAATAGATAGCGGGTGAGATGGCTATAGCCAGTTTTTGCGTTTGAAGTAAAGGTAAGGAGCCAAACCCGCTGCTATCATCAATCCAATTGCCGCAGGATAGCCGAATGTCCAATGCAACTCCGGCATAAATTCGAAGTTCATTCCATAACTGGACGCAACCAGCGTGGGTGGCAGGAATACCACAGAGACAACGGAGAAGATCTTGATAATGCGGCTTTGTTCGATGTTAATAAAGCCCATCGCCGCCTGCATCAAGAAGTTCACTTTCTGGAACAGGGATTCATTGTGCGGCAGCAAGGATTCAATATCCCGCAGAATTTCACGAGCTTGTTCCAACTGATTGGCAGGCAAGCGGGCACGGCGCACAAGGAAGTTCAGGGCGCGCTGGCTATCCATCAAGCACAAGCGGACTTTCCAGCCAATATCTTCCTGTTCAGCAAGGTTAGATAATGCAGAATCAAACTCATCACCCTGTTTACCATTCATGATGACCCTGCTCAGGGATTCCAGCACGCTATAGATGTTTTCAATAACATCAGCCAATTGTTCGATTTTAGTTTCGAACAAGTCCATCAACAGCTCATAAGCATTTCCATCAACCATCGTCTGGTTACGGGCACGCATTCGGTATAATCGAAATGCAGGGAGTTCACGCTCTCGCAATGTGTAGAGACGACCGTCACGGATAGTAAATGCGACTGTCGAGTTGCCAGCATGGTCTTCGGCATCTTCAAAGTAGAAGAATGAATGGACGTGCATACCATCTTCATCTTCAAAAAAACGGGCTGATGCCTCGATGTCATCCAACTCGGTGCGGGTCGCCAGGATTTGTCCCAGCTCATTCTGGACACGGAGGCGATCATTATCCCCCAGCCCCACTAAATCTACCCACATGGAGTCTGATAACTTATCACCTTCTTCAAGTTCAAGACGGAGCAGGCGATTATTCTCTAATTTAAATGCGTTCAGCATGTACCATAAGTCTCCTTATACTCCCTACGTTTATCGTAAGGCGCGAATGTTACGCTTAGAAGAAAAAGTCTGTCAACTTTCGACCGGATTATTGGCCTGTTTCGAGTCTGGCATAAGCGGCTACCAGCCACTTAATACCTTCACCCTGAAACGCGATTTGCAAGCGGCAATGTTCCCCACTACCTTCTATATTGATAATCGTCCCTTCACCAAATTTGGGATGACGTACACGCTGTCCAAGAGCATAACCACTGTCATTGGCACTGATAGGTGTGCCCAGCCGTTTGTGGCTGACCGGGCGGGATACCGTTGCTCGCAAACGAACTTCTGCCACGCATTCTGTCGGTAATTCTCCAATAAAACGGGATGGGCGATGATGTACTTCCTTGCCATATAAACGACGATTTTCCGCATAAGTCAGCGTCAATTTTTCCATCGCCCGAGTAACGCCTACATAGGCCAGACGACGCTCTTCTTCCAGCCGACCGCCTTCTTCGATGGACATCTGACTCGGAAACATGCCCTCTTCCATACCGACAATAAAAACTTGCGGGAATTCCAAACCCTTCGCTGAATGCAAGGTCATCAGTTGCACCGCATCCTGATAGGCATCCGCCTGACCTTCCCCCGATTCAAGCGCAGCATGGGAGAGGAAAGCCTGTAATGGCAGCAGGTTTTCGTCCTCGTCCTGATAACTAAATTGGCGGGTTGCTGTGACCAATTCTTCAAGGTTTTCGATACGCGCTTGCGCCTTTTCGCCTTTTTCCTGTTGATACATCGCCCATAGGCCTGAATCACGGATAATGCGATCGGTCTGCACATGCAACGACATCTCCTGTGTTTCTGTTTCCAGCGCATCGATCAATTCGATGAAACGTTGCAGTGCAGATGCCGCACGTCCAGCCAGCACTTTTTCCTGTATCAATACCAGACTACTTTCCCACAAAGTTTTTTGCTGATCCCGCGCAACCTGACGCACCACATCCAGTGTTCTGTCGCCAATGCCACGTGTGGGTGTATTCACCACGCGCTCAAAAGCTGCATCATCGTGACGGTTTGCGACCAGGCGCAAGTAGGATAAGGCATCTTTGATTTCTTGACGTTCGAAGAAACGCTGGCCGCCATAAATACGGTAAGGCATGGAAGCCTGCAATAAGGCTTCTTCCAAAACGCGGGATTGAGCATTGCTTCGATACAGGATCGCACACTCTTTCAGTGCACCGCCATTATCCAACCAATGCTTGATACGGCCAACAACATAACGGGACTCATCCAATTCATTGAAGGCACAATAAAGTGAAATTTGCTCTCCCTCGCTGCCTTCTGTCCATAAATTCTTACCCAAACGATCACTGTTATGAGCAATCAGGGCATTGGCCGCTTTAAGGATATTGCTGGTCGAACGGTAATTTTGTTCCAGACGGAGCGTTTCGGCTCCCTGAAAATCCTTGAGGAAACGCTGGATATTTTCTACCTGTGCACCACGCCAACCATAAATGGACTGGTCATCATCCCCGACAATCATGACTTTACCGCTATCACCAGCCAGAAGACGAATCCAGGCATACTGAATACTGTTAGTATCCTGAAATTCATCCACCAGAATATTCGTGAAGCGTTCACGATAATGTTGCAAGATTTGTGGCTTGTTCAGCCAAAGTTCATGGGCGCGTAGTAACAATTCGGCAAAATCCACCAGCCCTGCGCGGTCACAGGCCTCCTGATAAGCCTGGTAGATTTTCAGCCAGGTTGCCTCTACCGGATTGCCATAACTTTCAATGTGCTGTGGACGCAATCCTTCATCTTTTTTGCCATTGATGTACCACATCCCCTGACGGGCAGGCCACTGTTTGTCATCCAGATTCATCGCTTTAATGATGCGTTTGATGAGGCGGTGCTGATCTTCGCTATCGAGGATCTGGAAATCCTGCGGCAAATTTGCATCAAGGTGATGGGCGCGCAACAAGCGGTGAGCAAGGCTATGGAATGTACCAATCCACATACCACCCTGACTGGTGCCAATCAGGTTTTCAATTCGGTGCCGCATCTCAGCAGCCGCTTTATTGGTAAACGTGACCGCCATGATGGAAAACGGCGAGGCATTTTCAACTGACAGTAACCAAGCAATCCGATGAACCAGCACGCGCGTTTTACCACTGCCAGCACCAGCCAGTACCAACATATTACTACGGGGAGCTGCGACCGCTTCACGTTGTTTATCATTGAGGCTTTCGAGCAGATAAGAAACGTCCATAATTACCGTCAGTTGTTAATATTTTTATATAGATTTCGATTTGAAATTATATCAGTGCTACCAAAGAAGCCAAATCAGAAATCTCAATATGTGGCACCAGACGCCCCTCTGGTTCCTGCATCAAGTTTTTATTCTCGATGTTGATCCAACAGGCTTGCATACCACTACAAAGTGCTCCTTCGACATCTGTATTCAGATTATCCCCCACATGCAGGATCTGATTTATAGGCAGGTTAAGCCGCTCTGCCGCGAGCTGGTACATATCAGGGTAAGGTTTGGACCGTCCATCTATGCCCGCTTTCAAAACAAATTCAAAGTAATGGGCAAGCCCACATGCAGCCGGTTCAGCGTTCCCATTGGTAATTGCCACTAACGGCATTTGTTCCGCCAGTATGGACAAAGTGTTATGGGTAGATTCTGGCACAGCGATTTGATTACGCCAGTACGTAAAGCAAGACATAATTTCATTTGTACCACGTACGGTTTCTTCATCATTGAAACCCTGGTGGGTAAACATCAGTTCTGCGGATTGCCGACGCCATGAAGTTACATCATGATAAATATCAGGTTCCCGTTCAAGAACCGCCTGACGGTATAAATACAGATCTTCATGCTCAAAGTGACCGAATTTGGCATCGTACTGCCTGATAAAACACAACACTTCTTTTTCGGTTTTATCGATTACAGGATGGTTATCGTAAAGCGTATCATCCAGATCGAATGTCATCGCAGCAAACGGCGCGATAGGCCGATAAAAACGCATTATGATTTTCCTCGTTTGGCTCTAGGGTGAGCCACATCATAGACTTTGGTCAAGTGCTGAAAGTCCAAATGGGTATAAATCTGGGTGGTCGACAGGTTCGCGTGCCCCAGTAATTCCTGCACGGCACGCAGATCTCCACTGGACTCCAGAATATGTGTGGCAAAAGAGTGACGCAATTTATGAGGGTTAACATGGCTACTAACACTTTGCCGAATCCCCCATTGTTCAAATCGTTTCTGTACATTACGGGCAGAGAGACGTTTTCCGCTTTTGGAGGAAATGAAAACTGCATCATCTTCCGGCTCAAGTAATCCCCGCATTTCCAGCCAACGCTGGAGCCATTCCTGCGCCATACGGCCAAACGGCACTTTACGTTCTTTGCTGCCCTTGCCATGTACCCAGACTTCCCCGCCTTCCAAATCCAAATGGCGACAATCCAGGCCCACCAGTTCAGATAAACGCAATCCCGCGCCATACATCACTTCCAGCATGGCCCTGTCACGCACTGACAGCAGATCGTTCAGATTAATATTGAGCAGTTGGTTAATTTCATCCACATCCATATTTTTCGGTAAGTGGCGTTTTTTATGCGGGGTACTCACTGTTTTAGCCGGATTAGCCGCCAGCTTATTTTGCATTACCATCCAGTCAAGAAAACTGCGCAAAGAAGACAAGCGCAAAGCGAGGCTGGCAGATTGCAAGCCTGCCCGCCGACTGCGGGAGGCAAACATTTTGACTTTAGCCGGATCTAACTCCTGCCACTCAAGTATCCCCATCTCCAATGACATTTCCGCCAAAACGACTAAATGGCGTCGATAGTTTGTGATCGTCACGGGGCTTAAACGTCGCTCAACCCGCAAATAGTGCAAGAAGCCTTCCACGGGTGCTAACAGTAAATCAATCGGCTGAGTCATGCGCGTTCAATCCAACGGGACAACAAACCCGGTAATAACTTCGCTAAATGGGCGAGAATGTCCGTTCCCATGCCTTCGTGATAGTGCTGTTTATCATGACTATTGAAAATGACCATACCCAAATCCCCTCGTGATCCTAAAAGGGAAATGGCCACTGAGCCAACATGACGTGCCTGTGGCATCAACAATAAAATCTCTGGGCCATGCAATCGGCCAAGATAATGATTCTTTTCGCCAAATCGCTTAATGCGGACGGGTTCAAAGGACTGACGGGAAATCGCCAGTTCCGGTACATTCAATGGGGCGCCAAGATGCCATTTATCACTAAACAATCGAATATAACTGTTACTCAACCCCAATGTTTTTGACCATGAAGTTAAGCAGGACAGAAAATCCTGCAAGCTCTTGGCACCAGAGAGATCCGACAGTAATTGCAATAGGTTACTGAACAGCACTTCATTCTGTTTCGCCTGCGCTATCAAATGGTTCAGATCGTCTTCCAAATAACAGATACGTTTCCTCTGGCGGTTCATATGCCATTCCATTAAAGAGACACTGTCCCGCACTGGATGAGGAACTCTTATCTTATCGACCATATTGGCATTACGGATAAAAAAATCTGGATTATTCAATAAATAATCCAAGACTGCTTGATCATCCAGCCTGCTTTCGATGTGCAATGGATCGTCTTTTTCACTCATTTTCCAATGCCCCATATTTCGAGAGAGACTCTGCGAACACAGAATCAATCACAAATGAATCGTACCATCATAGACGTGGGTTGCAGGCCCAGTCATAAAAAGTGGTTTACCCGCCCCATCCCAACGAATTTGCAGTGTCCCACCCGGAAGATCAACCCGAACCTGATTATCCAACAGCTCCTGCTGGATACCAACGGCTACTGCGGCACACGCGCCACTGCCACATGCCCGTGTCTCACCAGCACCGCGCTCAAAAACACGCAACCGAATATGGCCCCGATTTATTACCTGCATAAAACCAATATTGGCGCGCTCAGGAAAACGTTCATGGCTTTCCAATACAGGCCCCAATATTTCCACTTCAGCAGTGTCCACATCCTCAACCGGTATGACACAATGAGGGTTCCCCATCGACACAACGCCACACAGCACCGTCCGTTCAATAGCGCGGATAATATAGGTTTTCTCAGCCTTATTGGCGCGAAACGGAATATGCTGCGGCTCAAAATCCGGCTCTCCCATGTTGACACTGACCTGGTCATCATTTGTGATGCTTAATATCATTCGGCCTGCTTGTGTACTGACCTTGATATCACGCTTATTGGTCAACCCCTTGAGACGGACAAAACGGGCAAAGCAACGTGCCCCATTACCACACTGGGAAACTTCACTGCCGTCAGCATTAAAAATGCGGTAATGAAAGTCTAAGTCAGGATCATAGGGTGCTTCAACAATCAAAAGTTGATCAAAACCCACCCCTGTATTCCGGTTAGCCAGACGGCAAATTAACTCTGGAGAAAAATAAACATTTTGGGTCACTGCATCAACGACCATAAAATCATTACCAAGACCATGCATTTTGGAGAACTGCATATACGACTCCAGAAGAAATCACATTACCCAATCACTATTATGCATTCATCGATATATTGTCTTTTAATAAGCTGTTTTCTAACAGCTTTTCTGACTGCACCTGATCCATTTTATGCGTAGGTAGCTGTGTTGCAGATGTTTCCGCTGGAGGAAAATAGAGAGGCCCTTTCAAGCCACAACCAGCCAGAGAAAGTAATGTTATGATAGCCAGTGACCAACGAAGTTGTTTTTTCATTATATTAATGCCTGTGATTCATGCGCCAATACTCTCTATAATCGCAGCTAGGCCCTGAAAAGCAAATAGGAAATAAACATGAACGATAGCGAATTTCATCAATTGGCTGATCAATTGATGTTTCATATTGAAGAGCAACTGGATAATTACGATGGTGATACGGATATCGACTATGAAACAAACGGCGGTGTGATGACGCTGAGTTTTGAAAATGGCAGCAAAATTATTATCAATCGCCAAGAACCTTTCCATCAGATATGGCTGGCAACCAAAAATGGGGGTTACCATTTTGATTATCAGGATAGCCAGTGGATTTGTGACCGCAGTGGTAATGATTTTATCTCCATGCTGGCACAAGCCATTACTGAGCAAAGCGGTGAGCCATTCCAATTTTCGTGACTATACCAATCTGACTGCAAGATGCATTTCATCAAAACCAAATAAAAATAATGAGTCAACGAAAGACATCTAATAAAAGCGCCTGATAAAACAGGCGCTTAAACAATTGATTACATCAATAGTGATATAAAGAATGATAAGGATCGTGTGCATGTACCCCACAGGTTTTATCAAGGCGCTCGTCAATATGAAGCCTGGTATCATTCGCTTCTATATCAGCCACCGGATACACTCCCTCTATAAATGGAGTGACATGGGTACGCTCACCTTTCTTAACGATTTGATAAAACTGTGGCAGGTTGAAATTGACAAAGCTAGAGCCATAAGTAAAACGATCATGTGATGATGAATAAAACCGGCTGATATCTCGCACTAACTCTTCTTTACTGCCTTCACAATGGGAATAAATTTCCACCCGATTTGATTCATCAAGAATATAAATATTGAACCCTTGTTTGTCTTCAATATCTTCGAAAAAGAACTGGATAATACCTTCACAAGCAAAACCGTCTATTACAGGCGGTAAGTGCTTTTCTTTGGTGTCAATTTTGACTGGCAGTCCATGCAATTTGGTGTTGGAAATCGCACCATAGAATTCCACTGCATTTTCCAATTTTTGTACCGAAACGTTTAACCGTTCGAAGAATAATCCCCATGTTTGCCCTGAGATGCGTAATGCCTTAAAACGGTTTGGATCTTGTCGGTTACTGGACAGGCGTAACTCTATACACTCCGAAACTAATTGCTGGATACGCGTGCGGATCAATCCACGTAAATGTTTGCTATAACAGAAAACTTCAACATCAGATGGCGGTGCTGCATCTTGATGCATTTTTCCCAATATGGTTTTCAATGCTTCCAATACCGATTGCTCGCCATTGAAATGCAAGGTTCTTACTTCATTCCATGAATTGCGGTAAAGCAAATCAATGCTACCTACCAAACATTGCTGCAACTCGCCAAAACTGAAAACATTCAGGTTCCTTAAATCAAAGCGAACGATTTGATCAGAAAATGCAGTCGTTGGATCTTGTTCTAAATTGACAATGATCGCCAAGTGACGAATTTCACATGGGCTGTATAGTGCTTTTGGTGTAGGAGCAGGTAGACGGATTGGGAAATGAGCGGCAATGTCATCTACCAAATCACATAATTTCTGCCTGTCACACTGAGAGCCACCATGATGAATATGGAGCCGAGTTTCTTTAGCCAACAGGCCATTGAAATAGGTCCAGGAAACCAATTTATTCAGATAGCGATTGTATTCCAATGGTTGATGACCAGTGATCGATTCAATCGTGGGAGCATGGTTATAAAGATACCAACCACTACGGTTTACTCGCCCCGGAGGGACATAGATGAAGGTCAGATCCTTTTCCGACAGATCCGGTGATATCTGAGGATTCACCAAAGTCACTTTACCGGGCAATGCTTCAAAAGCCGCATACAATTTACGTGTCAATACGCCAATATCCTGTGGGCTGGCACTCACACTTAAATTATTACGGCGGGCAAAGCGGATTAAGTTGCGATAGCTCTGCATCATGGTATCAAGCAATTCATTATGGGCATCACGCACCTGCTCAATTTTCCATGCATTACGGTTATCCAGCATAGCCAGTTTACTCTCATCCCAACCCCATTCGCGCACTAACTGGGACATAACCTGACGACGCCATCCTGTACAACCTTTATCATTCTGGCCTGCCAATAATTGCTCACATACCTTCAGATAAAAACAACGACGCGCCAAATCAAGGCGCGCAAGGTCATTCGTGGCAGTCAGGTAGCGGGTTACACGCTCCAGCATCATGCTATAGGCATCGAGACCAAAAGAAACAATTGCACCGTCATGAAAATATTGCTTCATTTCCATCGCCAGAAGCTTTCCATTGGGATATTCCCATGAATAAGCTTCCAACAGCAGACTTTTCAATACAGCCTTATAAGGAGAGTCCACGCTCTTGTAAAGTTGCCAGAGGCTCGCCCCAAAATATTCTTCTGCAGACAATTCTCCCAAGCCACCCAGATCCAACCATTCATTTGGCGTCAACACACCTTGAGCATAGAGAGAAAGGACGTACTCATCATAATGAGCCTCCTCTTCCACAGGAACCATTGCCCACAACAAGCGCTTGCCAGCCAGACAAACCGCTGTGCGATAAAATTCATCCAGCAGAAGGATATGTTGGGTAGAACCGCAATCTTCACCGTTCAAACTACCACAGGCATTATGCCGAAAACGGTTTTCATCAATCAGAAAAAAAGTAACCTCAGTACCCAGTGAAGCTGCCCACTGTTCTATCAAGGTACATTTTTGTTCCAGCAAAGCTTTCTCGTCACTATCTAACCAAGATTGATGACAAACCCAAATATCTAAATCAGAAGAACAACTTTGCCCGATAGAAGACGTGCTGCCCATGGAATAAATTCCCGTAATCGGCAATTCACCATTAGACGTATGTGACGATACATCTGGCAGGACACCTGTCAGCTGACTATCCAGATCATTAATCCAAAACTGCTGTGCTTCATCAGGCATAAAAAAACAAACGCCATGAGGAACATCGCTTTTGATATAACCTGGCATCATTGGATGATGATAATGTAATAATACTGGAATTAAACTATAAACTTGCTTGAAAGCGTCACTCATTAAGCTCGTAGCGCGCTCTAATCTAAGTTGGTTAATTGCATCCAGTCGCTGCTTCAGCGTTTCAATATAGAGATACAAGAGTTTCGCCTGATATCAGTTCCAGTGCCCAAAGTAGTCCCCTGTTTCCGATAACGCATGGTATTACAAGATTATTTAAAATTATTTTTACAAACTTATTGTCGGAAACGTGATCAATTTAACACCTTGCAATCAAAGCGTAAAGTACGCAATACCATCTTTCCTCTTCACCTGCAATAGCCAAAATACAATTAACTCATTGTAAAATATTAAGTTAATCACGAAACAGACACAATAATATGTTTTTTTAGCACAACAATTACCGTTGATTATTTTTCATATCGTAGTTGTAAAGCATTGTAAATACATCACTCTTTCATCAATATTTAACTGAATAATATTTTTTTTATTGTTAAATATTCTCACCGCTTTTTATCATTAAGATAATCACAAAATTCAATTTGCTTTTAAATCAATCTCTTTGTTTATTTTCTCCATTCAAATAAAATATTATTTTAATATTTAAAATTATTTTTATTTCATAAACTGTATACGCATTAAACTTCAAGTTGCCATTGACAACACGCTATAAAACCTGATTTCTCCCCGCTTTGCGGGGAGAAATCACACGCATCTTGCAGTTAGATTGGTATATACCCATATACTATTTTGATTTTTTCTGGCTTTTTCGTAACTGGAAAAAAAATCATTGAGATGTTAAAACTGGCACTATTTTCTCACTAACTGGTGGCTAAAAACCCTTATTTTCCATCAAATCAAGTTGCGTAGTCGTTAATACAACGGTCAATAAAGCAACAAAAATTGCAAGATGAAGAATATAGAAATCATTAGTGAATACAGTCACCCAATATACTTACCTAATAGATTTATCCATGACAATGAAAACCATTCGCATCGCTACCCGCCAAAGCCCATTAGCTATGTGGCAAGCGCAATATGTTCAAAAGCAACTGAAACACTTTCATCCAGAACTGCAAGTAGAACTGGTTCCAATGGTGACACGCGGCGATATTATCCTCGATACGCCATTAGCAAAGGTGGGAGGAAAAGGGCTATTTGTGAAGGAACTGGAATTAGCTCTGCTCGAAAAGCGAGCTGATATTGCCGTCCACTCCATGAAAGATGTCCCTGTCGAATTTCCTGATGGTTTGGGATTGGTCACAATCTGCGAACGGGATGATCCACGGGATGCTTTTGTTTCAGTAAAATACGCCTCGCTCGATGACCTGCCGACTGGCAGTGTTGTGGGTACGTCCAGTTTACGCCGCCAATGCCAAATCCGTCAGCGACGTCCTGATCTTGTCGTTCGTGACTTACGCGGTAATGTCGGAACCCGTCTGAACAAGCTCGATAACGGCGATTATGATGCAATTATTCTTGCAACGGCGGGCCTGAAACGGCTGGGGTTGGAAGAACGCATTCGTATGCCATTAGAACCTGAGTTATTGCTGCCAGCCGTCGGCCAAGGAGCGGTAGGTATTGAGTGTCGGCTCGACGATCAGCAAACCCGTGAATTGCTGTCGCCCTTGAACCATGCAAGAACAGAAGCTTGCGTTCTCGCTGAAAGAGCAATGAACACCCACCTTGAAGGGGGCTGTCAGGTACCGATTGGCAGTTATGCCATCTGGCAAGGAGAGAATATTTGGCTACGCGCGCTCGTGGGTTCTCCTGATGGCACAGTGATCGTACGTGGTGAAAGAGTGGTTTCAGCCAAAGAAGCCCGTCAAGCAGGTATCGCATTGGCGGAAGAGTTATTGGAGAAAGGCGCACGCCAGATTCTGGCAAGCGTATACCAGAGGAACCTACCGAAATGAGCATTTTGATCACCCGCCCTGTTCCCGCAGGAGAGGAATTGGTCAAGCGACTGCGGTCTATTGGAAAATCAGCCTTCAGCGCCCCCCTCATTGCCATTCATCCGGGGGCAGATTTGCCATTACTGCCACAAAAACTGCAATGGCTATCTGCGGGAGATCTGGTTTTTCTATTATCAAAAAATGCTGTTCATTATGCCAATGAACAGCTTATTCAAACAGGCCAGTCATGGCCTGAACAGCTATCCTATTATGGGATCGGCAAATCAACTTCCCTCATGTTTCATCAATCAACTGGATTAGAAATCTTCTATTCTAAGCAAGGTGAAACCAGTGAAGATCTACTACAACTCCCCACGTTACAGTCAATGGACAATAAAAAGATTTTATTGCTTCGAGGCAATGGCGGCCGTGAAGTGATTGCCTCAACATTAAGGCTCCGTGGAGGTGTAGTCGATTACTGTGAATGTTATTCACGCCAGCCAGTTAAATACGATACCGCCGATTTCAGTCGTCACTGGCAGCAATGTGGTATAAAAACCATCGTTGTCACAAGTGGCGAAATGCTGCAACTGTTATATAACTTAGTCACTGATAGCGATGGAAAAACATGGTTACTGAATTGCAAGCTGATTGTGGTCAGCGAACGTCTTGCTCATATCGCCCAGACGTTGGGCTGGCAAACAATACAAGTCGCCAAGAGTGCAGATAATGACGCCTTAATCCAGGCACTGGAATAAATTAATATGGGATGTCCATTATGACGGAACAAAAAAAGACGGAACAAAAGCAACCTACCGATGCGGTTAAACGTTATGGTTGGTTAGGTAATACGCTTTCAATTGCCATTTCTTTGGCGATAGGTGTTGGTGGTCTTTATATTTATTATCATGGTCAACAGCAGAATGCAGCATTAAAAGCCGAAAATCTCGTTCTTCAACAAGAGATGGCTTCTCTGACACAACAGCAATCTGCCGAGCAGCAAAACTTTGGCACCAAACTCCAAGAGTTGACGGATTCTTTACAACAAGCCAACTCACAAAGTCAGCAACTCGATGGCCGCATGGCAGAGCTTCAAAAACGTGTTTCGGCATTTTCAAATACAGATATTGAAAACTGGCGACTGGCACAGGCAAGCTCCCTCGTTAAGATGGCCGGCCGAAAAGTCTGGAGTGAACAGGATATTACTACTGCCATCGCCTTGTTGAAAGATGCCGACCAGAACCTGGCTGAAATGGATGATCCCAGCCTGCTCTATGTTCGTAAGGCTATCATGGCAGATATCGATTCTCTGACCAAAATCAAACAGATTGATTTAGATGGTATTATCCTGATGCTAAATCAGCTATCAAACCAAGTCGATAACTTACACCTTGCCAATAAAGTAGAACAAGCCATATCGGAGAAGGCAAACGATCATGGGATCACAGCTTCCCTCTCTGATTGGCGCCAGAACCTGAGCAATAGCTGGCACAGCTTTATGGATAACTTCATTACCATTACCCCACGTGATAACAGCAAAGCGCCATTGCTGGCACCTAATCAAGGCGTTTACCTGCGCGAGAACATTCGTTCCAAACTGTTGATTGCTGCACAGGCGGTTCCTCGCCATCAAGTTAAAATTTATCAGGATGCATTGCAAGATGTGCAAGCTTGGGTGAATGCTTATTTTGATACCTCTTACCCGGAGGCAGAGAACTTTTTAACAAACGTTGTTTCACTGCAAAAGAAACCATTATCCATCAATGTGCCTGAACAGATGAACAGCCAGCCCATATTGGCAGAACTGGTTCGTAAGCGTATTTATAATTTACCGCATTCCAAGCAATCCCAAACTGAAACACAATCACAACCAACGACAACAGAAGCCATCGATCAAGCAAAAACATCCGTTGGGGAGAGCTGAACATGCTAAAAATATTCTTGCTGTTCATTATCCTTATCGTAGGAATTGTAGTTGGCCCTTTGATGTCAGGTCATCAAGGCTATGTTTTAATCCAGACAGACAAACTCAATATCACCACCAGTATCACCGGATTGGCGATCATTTTCCTGCTGCTGCAATTCCTGCTGATTTTCATCGGCTGGTGTTATCGTCGCTTAAAACGCACCAGTACATTTACCCATAGCTGGATCTTTGGTGGGTATAAACGTCATCGAGCCCATTCACAAACCAAACAGGCGCTGCTGAAATTTGCCGAAGGGGACTTCAAGCAAGTTGAGCGCCTGATGGCTCGCAACGCTGACCATGCAGAACTTCCGGTCGTGAATTATCTGCTGGCGGCAGAGGCCTCCCAACGGCGCGGTGATTATTTCCGCACCAACCAATATATTGAACAAGCGGCAGCGGTTGCTGATAAAGACCAACTCCCTGTTGATATTACCCGTATCCGAGTCCAATTAGCACAAGGTGAAACTCATGCCGCGCACGCTGGTGTGGACAAGCTGTTGAATCATGCTCCTCGTCACCCTGAAGTATTACGATTGGCGGAACAGGCTTACACTCTTACAGGCGCTTATCAATCCTTGATTGATATCTTGCCTTCTATGCTGAAAGCTAATTTGCATAGTGAAGAAGAGATCCTGAAATTGCGTCAGCAAGCCTATATTGGATTAATGAATCAGGTTATGGCAGAAAAAAGCAGTACGGGGCTGAAAATATGGTGGAAAGATCAAAGCCGCAAAATTCGCCATGACATTGTGCTGCAAGTTGCCATGGCCGAGCATTTGATTGAATGCAATGATCACGAAACTGCCCAGCAAATCATTTTAGACGGATTAAAACAGCAATATGACGAACGGTTGCTGCTATTAATTCCCCATCTTAAGGCAAGCGATTCTGACGTCATACAAAAAGCCCTCTCTCACCTGTTAAAGCAGCATGGTGCAACCCCACTGCTCAATAGTACACTGGGACAAGTTGCCTTGCACCATGGTGAATGGGCGAATGCTGAATCGGCATTTAAAGCCGCCCTTGCTCAGCGACCAGATGCTCATGATTACGCATGGCTTGCCGATGCACTGGACAGATTGCAAAAACATGAAGAAGCTACCCAAACCCGCAATAAAGGCTTTATGCTGACCTTGAAGCGTGATAGCGACGTCAAAGTATAAAGCGCGGAGGACACACCTCAGTTAACGATGAAATATATGGAATGCAATTGAGCCGTTAACTGAGGTGCATTCACCATTGAAGCGCATGGTAAACCGCTTGAAACCTGTTCTCACTTTTCTACAGACAAAAAAAACACCTATCAAAGAAGACAGGTGCATAAATACAATCAGGTCTACAGACGGATAGTGCCTCACTCAACGTTGTGTCCGGTTTGCGATGAAAAGACAAAATGCTTACTCATCTATAACGTGGACCATAGGCACCGACAATCAGCTCTACATCATCCCTAGGTTTATGAAGTCATATGCTGTCATAAGGAGTGGAATGAGTATCTACGATTGGAATATTGCATTTTATGTGCCAACTTTTTCAATCAGGATAGATTTTCTTTACCCAAGGTTTGACTGGCTTTCCATAATAGATAACCTGACTTTCACCAAACATCGTTAAAAATACCGTCTCTCATTTGCGACGCCATTCAAGCAATTTACATATAGGCCAGATAAATCATACTGTTGAACGTCTCCTATTTGAGACATCAAGTCGTGCGGTTTGTCGTTGAAATACAACATCAATACAAAAATATATTTAAAAACATAATATTAATGCGTTAACAAAAACAATCACATTCCATTTCTTGATTAAAAATAAAACGGAAATTATGGAAAAATAAAAAGGGAAAAATTTTTATTCGCAGAAAAAGTCGATAGAAAAAAGAAGTGACTGAGCGGTTGTTAGAAAGAAAAAACCCTCGCTATCGCGAGGGTTTTCTCAGAATCTGGTCGGCGAGAGAGGATTCGAACCTCCGACCCACTGGTCCCAAACCAGTTGCGCTACCAAGCTGCGCTACTCGCCGAAATATATTTTTTATCTTTCTTATGGTGCGAAGGGGGGGACTTGAACCCCCACGTCCGTAAGGACACTAACACCTGAAGCTAGCGCGTCTACCAATTCCGCCACCCTCGCGTTTCATAAAAAAGATGGGGTGGCTAACGAGACTCGAACTCGCGACAACTGGAATCACAATCCAGGGCTCTACCAACTGAGCTATAGCCACCATAACAGCTATCTTTTTACATACAACAATGCCCGACCACGATAACTCATTACCACTGCTCTTGCACGCTTTAAATGGCGCGCCCGACAGGATTCGAACCTGAGACCTCTGCCTCCGGAGGGCAGCGCTCTATCCAGCTGAGCTACGGGCGCTTAACGCCGTTGCGGTGGAGGATAGTACGGATTTAATGTCGTACTGTCCAGTGCTTTTTTAAAAGAAATGATGCGTTTGATTATGCTTTATTCATTTAGATGATAAAGCCAGCACTTTTCCACCGCAGTATCAGCAAAAACAGTTTTGCGTTCAAAAACCAACCAATAAAACTATTTCGATTTTTTAGGCAAATACCATTTCATTAACCAATAAATTAGTGACACGATCAGCAAAAATACGCCCCCGACTATCAGGGAAAAACGGGTATCCGTATTAATTGCCATCCCCACTAATACACAGCACAGGAAAATCAGTGTCAGATAATTGACATAAGGGAACAGAATTGATTTAAACCGATGCTGTTTTATGGCTTCCTCATGATGCTGGCGGAAACGCAATTGACTGACCAGAATCACAAACCATGGCACCATGCCAGGCAACACGCTGGCGCTATAAACATAAACAAATACTGACTGCGGATTTGGTATCAGGTAATTCAAGCTGGAACCTGCAATCAAGCAACCAATGGTAATTGCAATACATCTTACTGGCACACCATTTTTCGACAATTTCAGCAGTGAAGCAGGCAATTGACGGTTCTGTGCCAAGGCATATAACATTCTGCCACCGCTGTACATTCCGCTGTTACAGCCCGACAACGCAGCAGTCAACACAACAAAGTTAATTACTGCAGCCGCAGAAGTGATACCGACTTTAGAAAAAGTCATCACAAATGGGCTGCCATGCGCACCTACTTCTGTCCACGGGAACAATGTAACAACGATAAAAATGGCACCAACATAAAAAATCAGGATACGCCACAAGATATTGTTGATCGCTTTTCTAAGCGTAACTTGTGGTTTTTTTGCTTCACCGGCAGTAATGCCAACCAGCTCTACCCCCTGATAAGAAGCAACCACAATGCACAGGGCAAATAAAAAGCCTTGCCACCCACCAGAGAAAAAACCACCATGTGTGGTCAGGTTATCCAAACCAATAGGTTGCCAGTCATTACCCAACCCGAAGAAAATCAAACCAATGCCAATCAGGATCATCACAATAATCGTTGTGACTTTGATCATGGCAAACCAAAACTCCAGCTCGCCATACAGCCTGACTGCCGCTAAGTTTGCTAAAGCAACTAATCCAACCGCTACCAGTGCCGAAACCCATTGAGGCAACTCAGGAAACCAAAATTCAGCATAGACGCCAACCGCAGTAATCTCTGAAATCCCGACAGAAACCCACATGAACCAGTAACCCCATGCGGTCAGGCATCCCCAATAAGGACTTAAATATTTATGCCCAAAAGCAGCAAATGAACCCGTTACAGGTTCAAGAAATAACATTTCTCCCATGGAACGCATAATGAAAAAGACGAAAAGCCCAGCAATAATGTAAGCCAGCAAAACAGAAGGACCGGCCCATTTCAAGGTACTGGCTGATCCCATGAACAGCCCTACACCGATTGTGCCACCTAGCGCAATCAGCTCAATATGACGTGCCTCAAGTCCCCTTTGCAGGCTCTGTTTTGAATCACTCATAAAACTCCCTATCCACTTTTATGATGTCTATACTTACAAACAGAAAAAATACAGGAATTGATAATCAATCGTTGTAAAAAAGGCTGGGATCAAAACACGTTTTGCCTGTTAGTGAAATAAAAAAATGCTAAAACTAGGGATTGCAGACATGGGATTTGAAAACAAGCAGTGAAACAACAAGCCATTGGTCAACCCAAAGACAGTAATACAATAAAGCAAAAACCTGCTGTATATGTTCGATACAGCAGGCAAAAACAGAGAAATTTTGGGATTAGAGCTTGCCACCGTAATAATAACCAAGGAATCTCAATAGCTTTATCTGTCTACGAATTCTGCTTGGCTGAGAAAGCAAGCGATACAACCATTCCAAACCCAGATTCTGCCAGACTTTCGGTGCACGTTTAACGTGACCAGTAAAGGCATCATAGGTTCCTCCAACCCCCATATACAGTGCATCTGGATGCACCTTGCGGCAATCACGCATAAAGATTTCCTGTTTGGGCGATCCCATCGCGACAGTAATGATCGCAGCACCACTGGCACAAATCCGCTCAAATACCTCATCACGTGTATCAGGTGTAAAATACCCATCCTGGCTGCCTACAATATTGACATTCCATTGGGTGCGCAGTTTGTTTTCAGTCTGTGCCAAAATATCGGGTTTTCCGCCAACCAGAAAGACCGGTGTGCCTTCACGCCCTGCCCGCTCCATCAGGGCTTCCCACAAATCAGCACCCGCAATACGCGATACATCCGCATCAGGGTATTTGCGGCGAATAGCGCGTACTATGCTAATACCATCTGCGTATAAATATTCGGCTTCATCCAGTAATGCATTCAGCGCATTGTCTTTCTCCGCCGTGAGCACTTTTTCTGCGTTAATCGCAATCAATGTACCTGTTTTCACCTGCTCAGCCAGAAAAAGGTGGTCGAGGAAATGCGACATACCGCGGAATCCCCAGATACTGAGACCACGAATGCAGTATTTGGGAATATTATTCAATGCCATTTTTTTTCCTTACATCCAAAATAACAGATGTTTTTCGCGAAGCTGCCAGATTATTGACCGTAAATTTTCGAATCAGCCCAGCGCTTTCAAACAGCCAATACAGCAATTTCGCCACAACCAGACATAGGCCAAAGACAAGACAAAAGAACACTACCCGAGAAACAAAAGAATCGACTCCTTCACGGGCCAACACAATCATGTTAAAGATGGCGCCAAAGCAGAAAGCTTGCAAAATTGCTGCCTTATAGCGATTGCTCTCCTGTTTTCCTGCTTCATAAATCCAGTCAAACCATTTAATAATAAAACCAACTGCGATTGCCCCCAGGGGAATAAAGAATACGCCCCCCATCACCACAAGAGAGCCAATCAGTGTTGGGGAGATCGCAAGACCAGAATGGTTATCTAATACATCCCACGTGAAATAGTTAGCGGTGTTCCAGACCAGATTGGGTCTGTCCGGCCATACCCAACCAGGAATGAAGACATAAAAATCACGGATAATCGGTACCAGTCCTTGAAAATCGATTTTGCTGTAATTATCCAGTAACAGGGCCAAATTTTCCCACGGTGAGAAAGTATCTCGCGTGAGATACAGGAAAGTATAAAATGCCTCCGCCCCGCTTACATCCAAGCTGTAGCGTTTCAACGCCAGCCAGAACATACCGACAACTCCCATCGCACCCGCAGTAAACAGCATCCACAGTGTGATCCAGCCACGAACAATCCCGATAAACAGGAACAATGCAAATGCGATAATGATGTTAGCTCGCGTTCCGCCAACGATCACATATGTCAGGACGCCAAATCCCACCGTTCCTACCAAAAAGCACAACCATCGTACTTTGGTCGGTTTCAGAAAAAAGACCACTAGCATGGCAGGAATAAAGAAATAAAAGAATCGCTTGAGCGCCACACCGGAAACCTGGCTGGAAAATATCTGGCTATAGGACTGTAATTTAAACAGCAAAAAGCCGTTTTGCATAAAGAACGAACCTACCGTAACGATAGCAATACCAGCAAGCAGTAACCACGTTAGATTCGTTTCCACCCGATTCATTGTAAACAAGGGCTTACGCGGTGCCGTCACTGTTAAGGTTTCAGACTTTATATTATCGTCTGACCGTATTTTATAAGTGAGGCGTGTCTTATAAGCCACATAATAAATGGCGTAAAAACAGCCAGACGCCAGCATTGCATGTAATAATGAATCTACTGGTACCACTTCCACATTAAACTGAAATACCAACAAGCTAGTCAGTGGAAAGCCAAAATAGAATGTCAGCAGATACAACAATGAGAAAAAAACATTAAAGTTAAAACGGACACGCTGAAACTCCTGATATGTCAAAGTCAGGATAAAGGCCACCGAAATCACGTAAACAACAAAAAGCCCACCGAATTGTATCAAAGTCATTACTACTCTCCAGATGCTTCCGACAGGGCGGTTTTCCACCCCTCAATGAAATGGGGATCAAAAAAAGCAATCGCCTTTTTATCGAGGGATAGCATCTGGCGCTGTGCTTCCTGCACCCAGTGTTTATTAAGTTCATCACCGTCAAACAGAACAGGGATCTGCTGCTCCGTTAAATCATGCCAGAATGGATTTTGACGGCTTAGAACAAACGGAATACCAAATTGAATCAGCAAACAGAGTGTTCCAATGCCTTGCTGACGATTGAAAATGAAATACCCCAAATCGCATTGGCGCAACAATGACAAATATTCATCAAAGGCCATTTGATCTTTTAAGATACGGACATTTTGCGCTGGAAATAACGACAACGCAGTTTGCTCCACGCTCTGGATATAGGCTTGGTTATTATCAGGATAGCCCATTGGGATTAGGACCCTAGCCTCATTTCCAAATTGGTGGTGGATCTTCTGCAAGGCTTCAATATGACGGTTAGACTGATCCCCTGAATTGCCCAATAAGATGGTAATTCCTTGCGGTGAGCACGTTTTCTCTGTCACTGTCAACGCAGGTTCCATCCGAGTTGGGAAATAGAGCAATGATGATGGCACATCAGGTTTGGCCCGACTTGAACGCAAATTATCCTGAAAAAAGTGCCGCAGATCACCACGCGTGGCAAAAATATGCCCCACCCGCTTTTGTGCCAAACGACGAAGCAGATAGAACAAACGGAATTTCAGTTGGCGAGATTCTTCATAGAGATCAGCGCCCCAAACATGCCAGAAGAATTGGTGTCGCTGAATTTTGCCGATTAATAAAGCCAACCACAAAGCAGCATTAAACTGCCCGTGGAAAAAGAAACGGACGGTTCTGTTTGCTTGCGCTTTCTCTACCACCGCCTGCGACAAGGCAGATTTGCTGTTATAAAGAGAAACAGCCAAATTAGGGTAATTCGATAACCATGTGTGGTCTTTAGACACCACCATAAAACACGGTTTGGCGGAAAAATGTATTTCCTGTGCCAAGACGTCATTAAAGAAACGCAGTAACGTTTGATTGTGATGTGGGATATCCGATCCCAAAACGTGAATTAGGGTTGTCATGCTCGCCTGCGATAAATAATAAATACGCTACAACAAAGAATGAAATAAACAATGTAAGTTACCATATATGACTGAGCAGCCCCCAATGCCCCATTTGCCGGTATCAGCCAATGAGAAAAGCCCGTCAGTAAAAGAAATTGGCTCACTTCAGTCAATATATAAAAACGCAGTGCAGCTTTCGCTATCACCAGATAACCAAAAACATAAGCGCCAACTTTCAATACGTCGCCCACTAACTGCCACGCAAACAGATCCCGCATGGCGATGAATTTGTCTGAAAATAACAGCCAAATCACAAAATCACGCAACAACCAGACAGAGAAACTGGCAGCAGCCACAGCAGGCAAGACAAATTTCAGCGCCTTCACAATCTCACTGGTAATTGCTTGCTTACTCTCCAGACGAGAAAGAGTCGGCAATAAATAGACAGTGAAGGAGGCGGTAATAAATTGTAAATAAGCATCTGAAATACTGCTCACTCCCTGCCAAATCCCTACTTCTTCCCAGCTATAACGCGCTGCCAGCAAGTTTCGCATCATGACATATGCAACGGGCAATGTAATAGAAGTTAGCAACGCCATAAGGGTAAATTTCCCCAGATGGCTGGCAATCGCACGATCCCATACAGGTTTCAGGGCAGAAAATGTAATCACCTTGCGATGCAGTATCATCAGGCCGGCAGGTAAAACCACCAATGCAGGCACCAATGCCAAGCCCGCCAATGCCCCTTCGTAGCCTCCCAGCCAATAACAGAGGCTATAAGCCAATACGCCTGTCAGGCTGCCCAAAATAATGGCTAACGCATTTCCTTTAGCATCTCTGAACCCTTTCAGGATTGCCAGAAAATAGTTGGCGTAAGAGATACCCATTTGAATAAATGCGAGCGCCTGCACAACAGTTTTGTAACGGGTGTGACCAAATAGGCCAGTACTGATAATTTCACTGAACAAGAGGAAGCTCACTGCCAGTAAGGTCGAAAAACCTAAAATTATCAAGGACGATGTACCCAATACGGCCCTGAGCCTTTCCGGTTGCTGATGATGTTCCGCCACATATTTAGTGACACCATTAAAAATTCCTGCCCCAGAGAGCACACCTAATACAGTAATGAGTTGGCGAAAATTACCTGCCTGTCCAACACCTGTTGGGCCAAAAGATACCGCCAGAAGTTTAATGACCAGCAACCCCACACCGATCTTGATCAATGTGGAGCCCGCTGTCCAAATAGAAGCTTTAGCAAGTGACATATCAGGCGAAAAATTCCTTGATACGATCGATAACGATTTGCTGTTCTGTATCAGTGATATTGTAGAACATTGGTAAGCGAACTAAGCGATCACTTTCGCGGGTGGTAAAGCGATCTTCGCCGTGGAAACGGCCACACTTCTCCCCCGCTGGGCTGGTATGCAATGCCACGTAGTGGAATACGCTCAGGATACCATTCTCTTTCATATAACGATTGAATGCGCTACGCTCTTCTACATCTTTGAGCTTGATATAGAACATATGGGCGTTGTGTTCCAAGCCTTCCGGGACAATTGGCAAAGCTAAATGCCCCGCGTCTGCTAATGGTTTCAGGGCTTGATAGTAGTTATCCCACAAAGTCAGGCGACGCTGGTTAATTTTTTCAGCAAGTTCCAGTTGTGCCCACAGGTAAGCCGCTTGCAAATCAGACAACAGATAGCTGGAACCGATATCACGCCATGTGTATTTGTCGACCTGTCCGCGGAAGAATTGACTGCGGTTAGTGCCTTTCTCCCGAATGATTTCAGCACGGGCAATCATGGAACTATCATTAATTAATGTTGCCCCACCTTCACCACCGGCTGAGTAATTTTTGGTTTCATGAAAGCTGAAACAACCAATATGTCCAATCGTGCCTAATGCACGGCCTTTATAGGTAGACATGACGCCCTGTGCGGCATCTTCTACTACATACAGGTTATATTTTTTCGCCAGTGCCATGATGGTATCCATTTCACAGGCTACACCCGCATAATGCACGGGTACGATAACACGGGTCTTTGCTGTAATGGCTGCTTCAATTTTGTTCTCATCAATGTTCATGGTATCAGGACGAATATCCACGAACACAATGGTGGCACCACGCAGAACAAAAGCATTGGAGGTCGAAACAAAGGTGTAGCTCGGCATGATGACTTCATCACCCTGTTGGATATCCAACAACATTGCTGCCATTTCCAGTGAAGCTGTACAAGAGGGTGTCAGCAATACTTTCGGGCAATTAAAACGCTGTTCCATCCACGCTTCACAGCGTTTGGTAAATTCGCCATCACCACACAACTTACCGCTAGCCATCGCCTGTTGCATGTATTCAAGTTCAGTGCCGACTACCGGTGGTTTATTAAATGGAATCATTTCGTCCTCTGTATAACCAATATGCGGTGCTTTCAATGATGGCACCACGACGTGTATAAAGACGCAACGCAGCGATATTACTTATTTGCGTAGCCACTCTCAGCCATTGTATCTGATGGTTATGACACCACTGTTGCGCCGCCGACATTAATTTTTTGCCAATCCCTTGATGATGATTGTCCGGTACAGCAGCCAGTAAGCCAATGCGTGCTTCGCTGTTACCTATGTCCCTTAAGGTGACAAAGCCCGCTATTTGACCTCGTTCATCATGGATAAGCAGGCATTCATGATCAAATGTACCTAAAACGGCTTTTTCAACCCAAGCAGCATAGAACCTGCCACTGTCATCCTGTTGATACCATGGTGCACGGAAGCGACTGGCGGTAAATACACGCGCTGCAACAGCCTTCAATACAGGGATATTTTCTTGTTTTGCCGAAATAGCTGTTCTTCCCGTATGAATGCCAGGAATATCTCCCGCCTCAACCGATAACCGTAAATCAACCTCACCTTCAACCAGTGAAAACCCGAAGGCAGAAAGCCCATCGATAATATCCGTTTGCTGGGCCGCTACTTTGGCTTGTACCAATGTATATTGGTCCAAATCAGCAACCGTCAACACTGCCGCTTCCGACGAAAAATTCAGGCGAGCCGTAGATAAATCAAAAAACTGGCTTTCCCAAGCCAAAGGTTCAAGGTTGGCGTGAATAGACATTGAGCAAATCCATCAGATAATTGCCGTAACCTGTTTTCGCCAAATCCGTGGCCGCTATTTTCAATTGCTCCTCACTGAGCCAACCATTACGCCATGCGATCTCTTCCAGACAAGCAATCTTAAAACCTTGCCGTTTTTCGACGGTCTGAACAAAAGTGCTGGCTTCAATCAGGCTGTCATGCGTCCCTGTATCCAACCAGGCAAAACCACGCCCCAATAATTCAACATTCAATTCACCGCATTCCAGATACATCTGGTTGATACTGGTGATTTCCAGTTCCCCACGCGGAGACGGTTTTACTTGTCTGGCGAAATCCACGACTTTGTTGTCGTAAAAATAGAGACCAGTCACCGCCCAATTGGATTTAGGCCGTACAGGTTTTTCTTCTATGGAAAGTACCCGATACTGCTCGTCAAATTCCACGACACCAAATCGTTCAGGATCCATCACTTGGTAACCGAATACTGTCGCTCCTGTTTTTCGGCCGGCGACATGTTGCAATTTCGGGCTAAATGCTTGACCAAAAAAGATATTGTCACCCAATACCAGACAGCAAGCATCATTGCCGATAAATTCTTCGCCAATCAGAAATGCCTGCGCCAGGCCATCAGGTGAAGGCTGTTCGGCATAACTAAGGTGGATACCAAATTGTTCACCACTGCCTAATAATCGTTTAAAAGCGGGTAAATCTTCCGGTGTCGAGATGATCAGGATATCGCGTATGCCCGACAGCATTAACACTGACAGCGGATAATAAATCATCGGCTTGTCATAAATCGGTAATAGCTGCTTTGATACGCCACGTGTTATTGGATACAAACGGGTGCCAGAACCCCCAGCCAGTATAATTCCTTTCATCTGCTCCCCCGATAGGCTTATTTATTTCCTAACCCAAGTCGTTCCCCTGTATAAGAGCCATCCTGAACTCTTTTCCACCAATTCTCATTTTCCAGATACCATTGCACAGTCTTGCGAATGCCGGATTCGAACGTTTCCTCAGGAGTCCACCCTAATTCACGCTCAATTTTCGCTGCATCAATTGCATAACGCATATCATGCCCTGGACGATCCGTTACATGAGTAATAAGATCGCGATAATATTCTACCCCAGCAGGTTTTTCGGGGCGCAGCTCCTCCAGTAATTCACAAATTGTTTCCACAACTTCGATATTTCGGCGTTCATTATGTCCACCGATGTTGTAGGTTTTGCCAGGCTCTGCCTTGGTGACCACCAAGTGCAACGCCCGCGCATGATCCTCCACATAGAGCCAGTCACGGATTTGCTCTCCCTTGCCATAAACCGGCAAAGGCTTGCCTGCCAGCCCATTCAGAATCACCAATGGGATCAGTTTCTCAGGGAAATGATAAGGACCATAGTTATTTGAACAATTGGTGATCACGGTCGGTAAGCCATAAGTACGGCGCCATGCCCTAACCAGATGATCGCTGGACGCTTTTGATGCAGAATAAGGGCTGCTTGGCGCGTAAGGTGTGATTTCCGTAAAGAAACCATCTTCACCGTGCAAATCGCCATATACTTCGTCTGTTGAAATATGGTGGAAGCGGAATTGGGTCTGTTTTTCCTGATCCAACTGTTGCCAAAATGCACGAGCCGCTTCCAACAAAGTATAAGTGCCGATGATATTGGTTTCGATAAAAGCGGCCGGCCCATCAATGGAACGGTCGACATGGCTTTCTGCGGCCAAATGCATGACAGCATCCGGTTGATATTGCTGGAATACACGATCTAAAGCATCACGCTGGCGGATATCAACCTGCTCAAACGCATAGCGGGGATGGTTGGCAACGGGAGCCAGTGATTCAAGATTACCGGCATAAGTCAGGCTATCAACGACAACGACACTATCTTCAGTTTGATTAATAATGTGGCGCACAACCGCAGAACCGATAAAACCTGCACCACCTGTAATAAGAATACGTTTCAACGCCAAACTCCTTTTGTATCAACAACCCATTTTTGTTTTATGGCAGAACCATGAATGGCTTTAAACTGGCGATGATCCACCAGCATCAAGACAACATCCGCTTCTTCTAATGCCTGATTGACATCCATTAATTCCACCTTATCTTTCAGTGAATTAGGCAGCTCATGCACATTGGGTTCAACCGCGATAGTTTGCCCTGCATGCCACTGCGCAACCATTTTTGTAATATAAACGGCTGGGCTTTCCCGCAAATCATCAATATTTGGCTTGAAGGCCAAGCCAAAACAGGCAATTTTAATTTCATTTGCCCGTTTGCCACTTTCAGCTAAACAGTCAGCAACTGCGGCTTTCACTTGATCCACAACCCACAGCGGCTTGCCATCATTCACCAAACGCGCAGTATGAATTAAACGGGATTGCTCAGGGTTCTGAGATACGATGAACCACGGATCGACAGCAATGCAATGCCCCCCTACACCAGGGCCAGGTTGCAAAATATTTACACGTGGATGGCGGTTTGCCAGACTAATTAGTTCCCACACATTGATTCCCTGTTCGGCACAGATTAAGGAAAGTTCGTTGGCAAAAGCGATATTAACATCACGGAAACTGTTTTCTGTCAGCTTGCACATTTCCGCTGTTCTGGCATTAGTGATAACACATTCACCTTCAAGGAAAATATTGTACAACTCACTCGCCCTGCGGGAAGATTTGGCTGTCATGCCCCCAACTACACGATCATTTTTGATCAACTCCACCATAACTTGCCCCGGCAAAACACGCTCAGGGCAATAGGCGATATCGATATCTGAGTTTTCACCCGCTTGTTGAGGGAATGAAAGATCTGGACGTACCGCGGCTAACCATTCAGCCATCTGCTCTGTCGCACCAACGGGAGAAGTGGATTCCAAAATAACCAAATCGCCTTTTTTCAAGACGGGTGCTATTGATTCCGCCGCAGAACGTACATAAGCCATATCGGGTTCATGCTCCCCTTTGAAGGGCGTCGGAACTGCGATCAAAAAAGCATCCGCTGTTTGTGGAACCGCCACGGCTTTCAAAAAGCCCTCTTCTACCGCAACTTTTACTATCTTATCTAAATCAGGTTCAACGATATGAATCGAACCACGGTTAATCGTCTCTACCGCATGTTGATTAACATCCACGCCAATCACCCTCTTTTGACGGGAGGCGAATGCCGCTGCGGTGGGCAAACCGATATAACCCAGACCGATAACAGAAATTGTTTCAAAACTCATAATGTCACCTGATTTTTTCTTAATGCATCAAGAATTCGCTGGCAAGCCCGACCATCACCATAAGGATTATGGGCATGGCTCATTTGTTGGTAGGCGTTAACATCCGTCAATAGACGCGTAACTTCCGCAACTATAGTTTGTGTTTCTGTTCCCACTAGCCGTACTGTCCCCGCAGCAACCGCTTCAGGTCGCTCAGTGGTATCACGCATCACTAAAACCGGTTTTCCCAAAGAAGGCGCTTCCTCCTGAATCCCTCCTGAATCGGTCAAAATTAAATAGGCATGATTCATCAAATAGACGAAAGGCAGATAATCCTGCGGTTTGATAAGGATAACGTTATCAATGTCATGCAAAATGCGCTTAACGGGTTCACTGACATTCGGATTCAAATGGACCGGATACACTATCTGGACATCAGGGTGCGCTTTGGCAATTTGTGCCAATGCTTCACAAATACGCTCAAACCCTTTACCAAAATTTTCCCGACGATGACCTGTCACCAAGATCATTTTTTTATTTAGGTTAAGGAAAGGATAAAGCTCGCTAAACTGCCCATACATGGCTTCGTCATTCATGATGCGATCACGCACCGATAGCAGAGCATCAATCACTGTATTGCCGGTAACAAAAATACGGTTTTCCGCAATGGATTCTTTTAAGAGGTTATTCCGGGAATTTTCCGTCGGTGCAAAATGGTACATAGCCAAGTGTCCGGCAATCTTACGGTTGGCTTCTTCCGGCCATGGTGAATAAAGATCCCCTGTTCTTAAGCCAGCTTCAACATGGCCTACCGGAATATGTTGATAGAAAGCAGCCAGACTGGTTGCCATAGTTGTTGTTGTGTCGCCATGCACCAGTACCACATCTGGTTTGAATTCTTCTAATACAGGTTTTATACCTTGCAGGATACGACATGTGATATCCGTCAGATCTTGTCCTTTTTGCATGATATTCAGATCAAAATCCGGCGTTATCCCAAACAGGTGCAATACCTGATCCAGCATTTCCCTATGCTGAGCTGTGACACACACTTTTGCTTCAAAGGCAGTATCCATAGCCAACGCATGTACCAACGGTGCCATTTTAATGGCCTCCGGCCGGGTACCAAACACAGTCAACACTTTCACAGTGACTCTCTTATTTTGTCAATCATTGCAGATACTTCCAAGAATGGGAATCAAAAACCTATCGTTTATAGCTACTTATGTGAACTATCAGAGCGAGGACGTCTTACCAAAGCAACACCGGAGCCAATCAACATGCCTACGGCTCCCCATAAAATCATCATGAAAGCACGGCGAGGGCTGTCTCGATTAACAGGTTCCTCCGGTGTTCTGAGATAGCGGTAAGTTAGGAAAGCGTCCTGCAAAGTCGGACCGACATTTAACGTAGCCAGCATCGCGATATTTTGATCATAATCGATGCTGTAGTCAGGACCTGTGGCTTCCAACGTTTCAATTTGGGCTTGCAGTAATGATGTACCCAACATAAACATTTTGGATTCAGGCAGTTCTTCGATAGGGATGTTTGTCTGATTACGGTGAATACCTTGCTTCTCAGCTACTTTCAGTGACTGCTGCAAGACATTCAATTCACGATTATATATAGCCTTTACCACCATCTCCTGACGTTTCACCACCGCTTTCATTGACTGGGTACGTGTCGCCCATGCCCCTTTAATTTCGTTGTTCAGGTGAGTGCTCGCCCGTTGGTTGGCGAATGCAATATATTGACGCAGAAGTTGATTGGCATCAACGGCGGTTTCTGCTGTCAATTTGATACTGTCATTTGATGATGTTTTATCATCACTACGCGTGATTTTAATAGCGTTGATCAATTCATCCAACAATACAGCATCCGCTTTGGCACGCTCTTCCTTGCGTTGTTTGTAATATTCGGAATGAAGCCAAAATTCACGACGGGTATCATACGCAGAAACCTGTGTCATGAATTCTTTGTATGCACCGTCTGGAATGGTCGGTAATTGCGCTTCTGGTGCAGCATTGATATGAGTATCCAAGTTACGCAGAAATTGTTGTTGCGAATAGTAGCTACCCAAATTATTCGTTGTCGGTAGGTCCACAATAGCGGTTGCGCTCCATTTTTGCTGCATCAAATAAGATGCACCCAGAGCAGCGGCAGCGAAAATTATTGCCAGTGCGATAATCCATATCTTTCCATGCCACAAAGCATAACACAGCGCCCGAATATCCAGTTCATGCTCTATAGCAGGTTGATCCTGTTTAGATTTCGTTTCTGAGTTTATCACTGCACAAAACCTCTTTGATTGTCGATGTCGTTAATGATGGCTTGCTGCCCGACGCATACGGCGCTTACACCGTTTGATAAAACGGGCTACCTTCCACGCTCTTTTGATGCAATAGCCATACAACATAAATGCAAGCAAAAATAATGCCAACATTATCCACTCGGGAACAAAACTTAACCACTCTCCAATCATTCCAATTGATGCCAACAGCGCCGCAACTAAAGTGATCAAAATAAATGCCTGACGAGAAGTAAATCCAGAACGCATCATCAAATGGTGAATATGCTGACGATCTGCTGCAAATGGGCTCAGTCCCTTACGCAATCGACGGTACATAATCGCAACCATATCCATCAGTGGAATGGCAATGATCCACAATGCTGTCACAGGATTAATAGAATAGTGTTCCCCTTGAGTCGTTTCAGTCAGTAGCCAAATTACAGTAAAACCAATTAAGGTACTCCCTGCATCACCCATAAATACTTTAAAACGCTTTCCCAGTAGGCCAAGGTTGAGGAAGATATAAGGCAAAATCCCAGCAATAAATGTAAAGCACCAAAACGCCAGCGCCATATTTCCATTTTCGTAAAGCAAAATCCCTAATGCACCAAATGAAACGCAAGATAATCCCCCCAACAAACCATCAATACCATCCATCATATTGAAAGCGTTAACGGCAGCCCAGATAGCAAATAGAGTCACAATATAGCTGAATGGTCCCAAGATCATTTCCCAAGGACCAAAGGAATTTCCTAAACTCTCAATTTTAAGATCAGCAAAAAACATCATACTAATGCCAACCAAGGCCTGAATAATTGCTCTAATCTTCACGCTGACATCAAAACGATCGTCTAGTACACCGACAAAAACCAGTATTCCGGCACAAGCCAAATATGGCCATTTGTGAGGGATAAACTCTTTTGTGATTGCAAACGCAAAACAAACACTAAAAAACAATGATATACCACCGACTAAAGGAATCAATCCTTGGTGACACTTACGGTAATTGGGCTTGTCAACCAAACCTATATTTTTTGCGACCTTACGCGCCATAAACAAAAACGCGAATGAAAATATAAAAATGTAAAAAATTTCGGCGCTCATCCTAGGAATATTCACAATAACAACTCTCTGTAAGATAACGATGGGCCATCTATTATCGATAGACTTATAGATGCTTGTAGCTATTGACCTATAAGTTGGTATTCACAAAATAAGGAGTTCTGCCATGCAAGAAAATCAACACATGGATAACGCTGGCCGTAGTACATGATCAATTACTGAATATTTGTAAGAAATTTACTTGGCATATACCCACTCGACCATCCAAATAAGATATGCAAAATATGTGCCACATCACTCAAGCGATGTAATAATATACAACCATAAAAAAACGCCACAAAACGTGGCGCTTAAGTTGTCACAGAAGGATCTTTTTTATCTTTATCGCAAAACTAAACTATGAGCGTTTCATAAAGTCGAAGAACTCTTCGTTTGTTTTTGTCATAGCCAGTTTGTTGATAAGGAATTCCATCGCGTCGATTTCACCCATCGGATGAATGATCTTACGTAAGATCCACATTTTCTGCAGCTCATCCTGTGCAGTGAGCAGCTCTTCTTTACGCGTTCCTGAACGGTTGTAGTCGATGGCTGGGAAGACACGTTTTTCCGCAATCTTACGGGACAGGTGCAATTCCATGTTACCTGTACCCTTAAATTCTTCGTAAATAACTTCATCCATCTTGGAGCCAGTATCAACCAACGCAGTCGCAATGATGGTCAAACTACCACCTTCTTCGACGTTACGTGCAGCACCAAAGAAACGTTTTGGACGATGCAAGGCATTCGCATCCACACCACCAGTCAAAACCTTACCGGACGCAGGAACCACAGTGTTATATGCACGAGCCAGGCGGGTAATGGAATCCAGCAGGATAATAACGTCTTTTTTGTGCTCAACCAGACGTTTTGCCTTTTCAATCACCATTTCAGCCACTTGAACATGGCGGGAAGCAGGTTCATCAAAGGTTGATGCAATCACTTCGCCTTTTACCAGACGCTGCATTTCGGTGACTTCTTCTGGACGCTCGTCAATCAGCAAAACCATCAGAACGCAATCTGGGTAATTATGAGCGATGTTAGCTGCAATATTTTGCAGCAGCATGGTTTTACCCGCTTTTGGTGGTGCAACAATCAAACCACGCTGACCACGACCAATCGGCGCTGCCAGATCCAGAACACGTGCTGTCAAATCTTCAGTAGAACCATTACCGCGTTCCATACGCAAGCGGTTGTTAGCATGAAGTGGAGTCAGGTTTTCAAACAGGATTTTACTGCGAGCGTTTTCAGGTTTATCAAAGTTGACTTCATTAACTTTCAACAAAGCAAAATAGCGTTCACCTTCTTTTGGTGGGCGGATTTTCCCTGAAATGGTATCACCGGTACGGAGGTTAAAGCGGCGGATTTGACTAGGAGAAACGTAGATATCATCAGGGCCTGCAAGGTAAGAACTGTCTGCGGAGCGGAGGAAACCAAATCCATCCTGCAATATCTCCAACACACCATCTCCGAAAATATCCTCTCCGCTTTTCGCATGCTGTTTGAGAATAGAGAAAATGATGTCCTGCTTACGCATACGAGCCAGGTTTTCCAGCCCCATATTTTCGCCGAGAGTAATCAACTCAGATACCGGCGTATTCTTTAATTCGGTAAGATTCATAATGGTGGGTTCTTTAACTCGGGGTATATCTCGAACTATGAACGTGAATGGTATGGCAGCATTATCGATGCCTGTTTATTTGTACCAGAAACAAATAACACCTTCCAACATATTAAATTATATTACAAGGCAATAGTTTGAAGTACTTAGATTGATTTCAAAATAAGGCTGACAAACTGTCAAAACTATCTTCTAACTATCTATGTGCCATATGTTATAACTATCTATAATATAGATACAATTTTATAATACGAACACTATTAAAGTTTAACAGTGGACACTATTTCAGCATACACATCTTTCAGCATAAACGTTTTTTTAACATAAGCACTGTTAGCAGATTCTATACCTAACACCTAGCACAAGAAGGAGAAGGCTCGACATAAAAATGCCTAGGATAAAAACACTCTGCTTAAAGATAGTTTAACATTAGGACGCTATGAGTGTACTAAGCTATATACTGGATTAATCGTATATAGACTCAGGAATTTTACCAAATGCGATATGTCATCAGATACTTCAGGTGACCCAGAGATAACAGATTTATCAGACACTACAAATTGTTTAGTATGTAACATGCTTAATGTCAACTCTTTATATCAATAAGCCTTTATATCGAATAAAGAATTCGCTCCAGCAAAGCTTCATACAAGCACATGGTCGCTAACTTACCATGCTTCGTAGCGGACGTCTAGCGGTCAATGAGATAAATCATCTCATACGCCAAACGTCCGTAATTACTGTGACCTGATTCTAAATTATAGGTGTGGTTCTAAAAACTCTTTCAGTTGAGTTTTTGACAAAGCGCCCACTTTTACAGCAACCTTTTCACCATCTTTAAACAGAATCATAGTTGGAATACCACGAATACCGTATTCTGGTGCTGTTGCTGGGTTGTCATCAATATTCAGCTTGCCAACTGTCAATTTTCCTTCGTATTCTGTGGCAATTTCATCCAGAATAGGGGCTATCATTTTGCAAGGACCGCACCACTCAGCCCAGAATTCAACGAGAACAGGACCTTGTGCTTTCAAAACATCGTTTCCAAAGCCAGCATCAGTCAGAGAGATAATATTCGCACTCATTTTTTGCTCCAAAAGTAATATCTTTTACAGTGTAAGTGTACATTAACCAACATAAGGGTGTCTTTATTTCAGCGGATACACTTTCTTAAAGCAATAGTTAACTGATATTCTACCTTACTATGAGCAAAACACATTTGACAGAAAAGAAGTTTTCCGACTTCGCATTGCACCCCAAAGTCTTAGAAGCCCTTGAGAAAAAGGGGTTTTCCAACTGCACGCCGATACAGGCGCTAACATTGCCTTTAACTGTCGAAGGCCGAGATGTTGCGGGGCAAGCACAAACCGGAACGGGCAAGACGCTGGCATTTTTGGCGTCTACTTTTAATTACTTATTGACTCATCCTGCAAAGAAAGAGCGTAAAACTAATCAGCCACGCGCGCTGATTATGGCGCCTACCCGTGAATTGGCGGTGCAAATCTACTCTGACGCAGAAGAATTGGCACAAGTCACTGGGTTGAGAATGGGCCTTGCCTACGGCGGCGATGGCTATGATAAACAGCTTAAGGTCCTGGAAGCTGGCGTCGATATCGTCATTGGCACAACAGGGCGTTTGATCGATTACGCCAAACAGGGCCATATCCATCTTGGTGCCATTCAAGTTGTTGTACTTGATGAAGCGGATCGCATGTATGATCTGGGCTTTATCAAAGATATTCGCTGGTTGTTCCGCCGACTCCCTGCGGCCACAGAAAGAATGAATTTGCTGTTTTCCGCAACTCTCTCTTATCGAGTACGTGAACTGGCTTTTGAGCAGATGAATAATCCTGACTATGTGGAAGTGGAGCCGCTGCAAAAAACAGGACACCGCATTAAGGAAGAGCTATTTTATCCTTCCAACGAAGAGAAAATGCGCCTGCTACAGACTCTGCTGGAAGAAGAATGGCCTGATCGCTGCATCATTTTCGCCAACACTAAACACCGTTGTGAAGACATCTGGGCACATCTGGCTGCTGATGGTCATCGGGTTGGTTTGCTGACTGGTGATGTTGCACAGAAAAAACGCCTGCGTATTCTTGAAGAATTCAGCCTGGGCAATCTGGACATTCTGGTTGCCACAGATGTTGCTGCCCGTGGGTTGCATATCCCATCTGTGACACACGTATTTAACTATGATCTACCAGATGACTGTGAAGATTATGTGCATCGGATTGGTCGGACAGGCCGTGCGGGAGAAAGTGGTCATTCTATCAGCCTGGCGTGTGAAGAGTATGCGCTCAACTTACCGGCCATTGAAGAATATATTCAGCACCAGATACCTGTTAGCAAATATAACAGTGATGCATTGCTAAAAGATCTGCCAGTACCTAAGCGCCGTAATCGCACCCGCTCAGGGGGACACCCTCGGCGTACCAACATACCACGCCGTGGCAATGCAACACGCAACAGTAAGCGCCCAGGCTAAAATAAAGCAGGGCTGAAAAATACTGGAATAGTACGATCGTATTGGAATAACGTAATTTTGAAATAACACGATGCTGAAACAACACAGGCCGGAATAAATACTATGCTAAGTGCTTCTTCGCTTTATGCGGCTATCGATTTAGGCTCAAACAGTTTTCACATGTTGGTTGTCCGTGAAGTATCCGGCAGCATTCAAGTCGTTACTCGCATTAAACGCAAAGTCAGGCTGGCTGCCGGATTAGATAAAAATAATCACTTATCACAACAGGCAATGGAACGAGGATGGCAGTGCTTGCGCCTCTTTTCCGAATATTTGCAAGATATTCCTGCCTCACAGATCCGCGTTGTTGCTACCGCAACCTTGAGGCTGGCAAAAAATTCAGACGAATTTACCAGAAAGGCTTCAGAAGTATTAGGCAAACCTGTTCATGTGATCAGCGGCGAAGAAGAGGCTCAACTCATTTATCAAGGTGTCGCTCACACGACCGGCGGATCTGAAAAGCGACTTGTTGTCGATATTGGTGGCGCCAGTACTGAATTGGTCACCGGTATCGGAGCCAAAGCCAATCAGCTTTTCAGCCTTGAAATGGGCTGTGTGACCTGGCTGGAACGTTATTTCAATGATCGCAGCCTGACAGCAGAAAATTTCGCCAATGCAGAAGCTGCTGCCCATGATATTCTCAGCCCTGTGACCACTAAGCTGCTTGAGCAAGGCTGGAACGTTTGTGTAGGCGCTTCTGGTACGGTGCAAGCCTTACAGGAAATTATGATTGCTCAAGGTATGGATGAACTGATCACCCTACCTAAACTCCAGCAACTTAAACATCAGGCGATTGAGTGCGGCAAACTGGAAGAGTTAGAAATCGATGGGCTGACACTGGAACGAGCGTTGGTTTTTCCAAGTGGATTGGCCATCTTAATCGCCATTTTTCAGGCATTGAATATCGAAAGTATGATATTAGCAGGCGGAGCATTACGTGAAGGCCTGGTTTACGGGATGCTGGATTTGCCGATCGAGTCGGATATTCGGACAAGAACCCTGCGCAATATTCAGCATCGTTTTCAACTGGATATTGAGCAGGCACAGCGTGTCAAACAGTTAGCCGAAAATTTTTGCCAGCAAGTTGCTAAGTCATGGGAATTAGACGAGCGTTGTCGTGAGTTATTGATCAGTGCCTGTTTACTCCATGAAATAGGTCTGTTTGTTGATTTTCGTCAGGGGCCTGCACACTCGGCTTATTTAATAAGCCACTTAGATCTGCCTGGTTATACGCCAGCCCAAAAACGACTGTTGGCTATTCTATTGAAAAATCAAAGTGGCCCAGTGGATCTGGCATCACTTAGTCAGCAAAATGCTGTGCCATCGCTACAGGCACAACGGTTATGTCGCTTATTGCGTCTGGCAATTATTTTCGCCAGCCGTCGACGAGATGACACATTGCCAGCTTTACGATTACAGGCGAAAAATGAAACGCTCATTATCACCTTGCCCCATCAATGGCAGATAAAACATCCACTCAGAACTGAAGCATTACAGCAAGAGAAGAAGTGGCAGAGTTATGTCCAATGGTTATTGCTGCTTGAGGAGCAAAATAACGCTCGTCTCGGCTAAAGTTTTACTTTATTCCCCTGCAATTATATTCATAAATGCAGGGGGTTATTATCATACTATTTATTATTGCTGGTTTTCAGCCCAAGCCCCAGACGGGATTTAATGTCGGCAAGGCGTGATTGCCCCTGTTTCATCCTTTCCTCTGCGCTCATCACTCGCTTACCTTGGGGCCAATCCAAATCATCCTGTGGCAATTCAAGTAAGAATCGGCTCGGTTCTGGGCGGATAAGTTCACCAAACTGGCGACGCTCTTTGCTGAGGGTGAAAAAAAGTTCTCTCCGCGCCCGCGTAATACCGACATAAGCTAAACGACGCTCTTCTTCAATATTGTCTTCATCAATGCTGCTTTGGTGTGGTAATAAACCTTCTTCCATACCAACCAAAAAAACATAGGGAAACTCCAGCCCCTTGGAAGCATGTAACGTCATTAACTGAACTTGGTCCAACTCTTCATCTTCTTCGCCTCTCTCCAGCATATCCCGCAACGTAAAACGCGCCACAACTTGGGAAAGAGACATTGGCTCATTCAAATCATCTCCCTCAAGCATTTCGCTCATCCAAGTGAAAAGTTGGTTGACGTTCTTCATTCTCATTTCAGCTGCTTTTGGGCTGGGGGAAGTTTCATATAGCCAGCTTTCGTAATCCATGCCACGCAGTAAGTCTCTCACCGCCAGCAGTGGCTCCCGCTCCGCCTGACCAGCTATTTCGTCCATCCAGTGGGTAAAACGCTGTAATGCTGCCAAACCACGTCCCGTTAAATGCTGTTCCAGCCCAAGATCAAAACTGGCTTGATATAAGCTCTTGCTACGACTATTCGCCCATTCGCCCAATTTCTGGATTGTCACTGCACCGATTTCTCGCCGTGGTGTATTGACGATACGTAAAAACGCACTGTCATCCTCAGGATTGGTCAAAACACGCAAATAAGAGAGCAGGTCTTTAACTTCAGGCCGAGAAAAGAACGATGTTCCCCCCGAAATTCGGTAAGGAATGCGGTTTTGCATCAACATTTTTTCGAAGATACGGGATTGGTGATTACCGCGATATAAAATCGCGTAATCTTTATAGTCCGTTTTATTGATAAAGTGATGAGCGATCAACTCTCCCACCACACGCTCAGCTTCATGATCTTCATTGTTCGCTTCGATCACCCTGAGTGGATCACCATATCCCAACTCTGAAAAAAGTTTTTTTTCAAAAACATGGTGATTGTTAGCTATCAGAATATTCGCCGCTTTCAATATCCGCCCTGATGAACGGTAATTTTGTTCCAGCTTAATCACATTCAACTGCGGGAAATCGTCCTTCAATAAAATCAAATTCTGTGGACGGGCACCACGCCATGAATAAATGGATTGATCATCATCCCCAACCACGGTAAAACGTGCGCGATTACCCACTAATAATTTCACCAGTTGATATTGACTGGTATTCGTATCCTGATATTCATCTACCAGCAAGTAGCGAATTTTATTCTGCCAACGCTCCCTGACTTCCTCATCATGCATCAACAGCAAAGTTGGTTTGGTAATCAGATCATCAAAATCGAGGACATTACAACTATTCAGGTGCAAGTCATAGCGACGGTAACATTCTGCAAACTGGTGTTCTTGCGCTGAACGTGCCATTTTCATCACTTGTTCCGGCGACATTAAGTCATTCTTCCAGTTAGAAATGTTCGAGGTCAGTTTTTGTAGCAGATCTTTATCTTCTTGCAGCAAATCCGCAGTGAGATCTTTTAGCAAAGCCATCTGATCTTGATCATCAAATAATGAGAAGTTACTTTTCATTCTCAACGCTTTGTATTCACGCTTAACGATCTCTAACCCCAAGGTATGGAAAGTCGAGATCATCAACCCCCGTGTCTCCTTACGGCCCAAGGTTTGAGCAACACGCTCTTTCATCTCACGTGCCGCTTTATTAGTAAAAGTGACTGCCGCAATATGGCGAGCCTGATAACCACAAGTGCGGATCAGGTGAGCAATTTTATTGGTGATCACTCGAGTCTTGCCAGAGCCTGCACCCGCCAGAACCAGACAAGGTCCTGTTACAAATTCAACCGCTTGTTGTTGGCTTGGATTTAATCGCATACTGTTTCGAAAGCTATATCAGGATAAAAGATCAGGGAGAGAAATTGTAACAGAAAGCAAGGTTACAGGTGATTTTCTTTACTTTAATGAACTATCACAAGAAAAATTAAAAAAACATCAATCACCACTTTTTAAAAATGATGAAAAAACTATAGTGCATTTTATTTTTCAACGAATAAAGAAAATAGCAGAAAACATGGAGCTATTACCAACGTGCTTAATCCATAAATATATACGCATTAAACTTCAAGCTGCAATTTACAACACGATATGACACCTGATTTCTCCCCGCGAAGCGGGGAGAAATTACATGCATCTTGAAGTGAGATTGGTATATAAATACCTATTTTACGCTATTTTATACTATCGCTGACTCACATATCCCTTTGTTATTCATAATGCTTTACTAAATCTCATTCGGTTTATTATTAATTTATGTGATAAATTACAAAATAATTTTTTCATTAATAATTTAAATTACTCTGTCAAAATATATCAATCCAACTTCAAGTTGCAGCTTGCAAATCAATGTGATTGTTTATATCTCCCCGCTTCTTGGGGAGATATAAGACGCATCTTGAAAGGCGATTGGTATATATCAATCTTGATTTCTACTGTAATTGAAATACATAGGTTCTATTTAACTGCGTTGATGTTATATACCAATCTAACTTCAAGATGCGTGTGATTTCATATAGGGTTGTCAATTGCAACTTGAAGTTTAATGCTTATAACCATCAATTACGCTTACTGACATACAATCAATATACCCAATAGACTTCAAATTGTAGTTTGAAAGATAAAGGGAATCGAAGAGGGATGTAATATGTTACGTAAAACAGGCTTTTTCTTTGATGAACTCTGTTTCTGGCACAATTCTGGATTATCACACGTTATGACATTTCCTGTTGGAGGATGGGTACAACCTCCCAACGGTGCAGGACATGCAGAATCACCAGAAACAAAACGCAGAATGAAAAACTTAATAGATATTTCGGGCTTAAGTCATTCATTGCAACAGCAGGGGGCAGAACCTCTTGATGATATAATGCTGAGACTGGTACATACCGAAGAGTATTTACAGCGCTTTAAGTCCGTGAGTGACAATGGTGGAGGAACATTAGGCTTAGAAGCGTCAATAGGACAAGGTAGCTATGAAATAGCCAAACTATCCGCCGGACTCACTTATGCCGCAGTCAAAGCAGTGTTACAAGGCGAGCTGGATAATGCCTACAGCCTTTCCCGCCCCCCTGGGCACCACTGCCTGCCAGATCGAGCAATGGGATTCTGTTTCCTTGCCAATATTGCCCTTGCCATTGAGCACGCAAAAGAGCAGCTTGGGGTTGGCCGAGTCGCAGTCATCGACTGGGATGTCCACCACGGCAATGGAACCCAACATATCTTCTGGGAACGTGATGATGTTTTGACTATTTCTCTGCATCAAGATGGCTGCTATCCCGAAGGCTACAGTGGCGAGGAAGATATCGGAGCCGGCAAAGGAGAAGGTTTCAATATCAATATCCCATTGATGGCAGGAGCTGGGCACAATAGCTATCTTTATGCTATGGATCACATTGTGCTCCCGGCATTGCGACGTTACCAACCAGAATTGATCATCATTGCCTGCGGTTATGATGCCAATGCCTTTGATCCTTTGGCACGAATGCAATTGCATAGTGACAGCTTCCGTGAAATGACCCGCAGGGTACAGCAAGCAGCCGATGAGCTATGTCATGGAAAATTAGTCATCGTTCACGAAGGGGGGTATTCCGAAGCCTATGTACCTTTCTGTGGATTAGCTGTCATGGAGGAATTAAGCGGTGTGCGCACTAAAGTCAACGATCCGGCCCTGAACATGATCCAAGCACAGCAACCGAAAGAACGATTTGAAGCATGTCAGCGACAAGCCATCGATGAATTAAGACTGAAATTCAATTTGTAAGAATGAAAGAGCTACCTGCCCGATAAAGTCACTTCGGGCAGGATAACATTGTATTAGCCACCAACTGCAATGCGTTTCATATCCGTCATATAACCACGCAAAGTACGGCCGATAACTTCAATCGGGTGGTTACGGATCGCCTCATTCACATCACGCAACTGCGCATTATCAATGCTACGATCTGCAACTGCTTTTCCTAAATCTCCGGCTTGCAGGGTTGCCATGAATTTCTCTTTCAGCAACGGAACAGCGACGTATGAGAACAGATAGTTACCATATTCCGCAGTATCAGAAATTACCACGTTCATTTCATACAGACGCTTGCGAGCAATGGTATTCGCGATCAATGGCAGTTCATGCAAAGATTCATAATAAGCAGACTCTTCGATGATGCCAGTATCTACCATCGTTTCGAATGCCAGTTCTACCCCTGCTTTGACCATAGCAATCATCAGGACACCATGATCAAAGTATTCTTGCTCACTGATCTGCCCCGTATAGTCCGGATAATTTTCGAATGACGTTTTACCCGTTTCTTCACGCCAAGCCAGTAAGTTTTTATCCCCATTTGCCCAGTCTGCCATCATTGTGGAAGAGAATTCACCAGAAATGATGTCATCCATATGTTTCTGGAACAGCGGAGTTAAAATGTTTTTCAGTTGTTCAGACAAAGCATAGGCACGCAATTTCGCTGGATTGGAAAGACGATCCATCATTAATGTAATGCCGCCTTGTTTCAGCGCTTCAGTGATAGTTTCCCAACCAAACTGGATTAATTTTCCGGCATAACCGGAATCAACACCATCAGCAACCAGTTGGTCATAGCACAACAAAGAACCTGCCTGTAACATGCCACACAAGATGGTTTGTTCTCCCATCAAGTCTGATTTAACTTCTGCTACGAAGGAAGATTCCAGTACGCCAGCGCGGTGCCCTCCTGTTGCGGCTGCCCATGCTTTCGCAATCGCCATCCCTTCGCCTTTTGCATCATTTTCTGGATGTACAGCAATCAGAGTGGGTACACCGAATCCACGCTTATACTCTTCACGCACTTCCGTACCCGGACATTTAGGGGCAACCATCACAACGGTAATATCTTTGCGTATTTGCTCACCCACTTCGACGATGTTGAAGCCGTGAGAATAGCCTAGCGCTGCCCCTTCTTTCATCAAAGGTTGCACTGCCTGAACCACCGCGGAATGCTGTTTGTCTGGCGTCAGGTTGATAACCAAATCAGCCTGTGGAACTAACTCTTCATAAGTGCCAACTTTGAAACCATTTTCGGTTGCTTTACGCCATGATGGTCGCTTTTCATCAATCGCTTCTTTACGCAAGGCATAAGCAATATCTAAACCAGAATCACGCATATTCAGTCCCTGGTTTAGCCCTTGCGCACCACAACCGATGATCACCACTTTCTTGCCTTTCAAATACCCTGCTTCGTCAGCAAATTCTTCCCGCGCCATAAACCGACATTTGCCTAACTGCGCCAATTGTTGGCGTAAATTCAACGTATCAAAATAATTAGCCATGGTGACTCCGATTTAATAATTAGATGTGAGGTCGTTTGCATAGAAACAATATATGACATGCGAGCCATTGCTGAAATTGATATATTAACAAGACTACATTGCAGTTTATGCAACAAACTTTTTCACGACAAACAACCTCTCAATAAAGGGCCTAAAAACGATGGATCTACGTGATTTAAAAGTGTTTTTACACCTTGCGGAAAGTTGTCATTTTGGCCGCTCAGCCAAAGCCATGCACGTCAGCCCATCCACACTTTCACGCCAGATCCAGCGCCTTGAGGAATTATTGGGGCATCCGCTTTTTCTGCGGGATAACCGAACAGTAAAATTGACCGCCGCCGGTGAACAATTCAAACAATTTGCTCAGCAAACTCTCCTGCAATATAAACAGTTACAGCATTCATTAAACCACCAAAGTTCATCACTGACGGGAGAATTACGTCTATTCTGTTCAGTTACGGCTGCGTATAGCCATCTTCCACAAGTATTGGATAAATTTCGGGCAGAACATCCCTTGGTGGAAATTAAACTGACAACAGGAGATGCTGCTGATGCCGTTGATAAAGTTCAATCCGACGCTGTAGATTTAGGGATTGCGGGCAAACCAGAGAAACTACCTGATAATGTCAGCTTTACCAAAATAGGCGAAGTACCATTGGTATTGATTGCCCCTGCTCTGCCTTGTATCGTGAGAAATCTCGCTATACAAGAACATCCCGACTGGAATAACATCCCTTTTATCCTGCCTGAGCATGGGCCTTCCCGCCAGCGCATTGAACTGTGGTTTCGGCGGCATAAGATCCTACACCCCGTCATTTACGCAACAGTTTCCGGCCATGAAGCGATTGTTTCTATGGTAGCACTAGGTTGCGGGGTTGCACTGATCCCTACGGTTGTGGTTGAAAATAGCCCTGAACCTGTACGTAACCGAATTTCACTGCTGGAAAATATTGCACTGGTCGAGCCGTTTGAATTGGGTGTCTGTGCGTTGAATAAACGCTTAAACGAACCGTTGATTAAGGCATTTTGGGAACTATTGTAGTCTGACTATCGTTATTATTTGGCTAGCTTGCAATTGCTAATATCTCCCCTGCTACGCGGGGAGATATTAGACGCATCTTGAAAGGCAATTGGTATTTTTAGAAGATATTTTGCTGTTTATTTCTTTAACTGATTGATGACTAAGTCAGAAATAATTTAAATGAAGGATTATCGGTTTCATCATGATATTCATAGCCCAGCACATCCAAATGACGATCAAAACAGACTTCTGGTCCTGAAAGTTCAAAGGCAGCTAATACACGCCCATAATCCGTGCCATGACTGCGGTAATGAAACAGTGTGATATTCCAATGCGTCCCTAATGTTTGCAAAAATTTCAGCAAAGCTCCCGGAGATTCAGGAAAGGCAAAACTAAACAATCGCTCCTGCAACGGCTTGGATGGCCTGCCACCGATCATATAACGAACATGCAGCTTCGCCATTTCATCATCCGTAAAATCAGCAACTTGATACCCCGATGTTTTTAATTCTTCAATGATTTCACGACGCTCAGTATTTCCCCGACTCAATCTGATACCAACAAAGATACAGGCTTGGTTTGGATCTGTTGCATCCGAATAACGATAGCTAAATTCAGTGACGACACGAGTACCCAATATCTGGCAAAACTGTAAGAAACTCCCCTTTTGTTCAGGGATAGTTACCGCCAACAAAGCTTCACGTTGCTCTCCAAGTTCGCAGCGCTCTGAAACGTAACGCAATCCATGAAAATTCACATTAGCCCCAGAAAGAATATGTGCCAGCCGTTCTCCCTGAATCTGGTGTTGCTGGACATATTTCTTCAAGCCTGCCAGCGCCAGAGCACCAGAAGGTTCGGCCACTGCCCTGACATCTTCAAAGATATCTTTCATGGCAGCACAGATAGCATCACTGTCTACTGTAATGACATCATCAACATATTGCTGGCATAAGCGAAACGTTTCGTCGCCAATGCGTTTAACCGCCACACCTTCCGCAAATAATCCAACTCTCGGCAAATCAACCGGATGCCCAGCTTCCAGCGCGGCTTTCAAACAGGCAGAATCCTCGGCTTCCACACCAATGATCTTCATTTCAGGTACAAGCTGTTTAATGAGAACAGCAACCCCTGCAATCAATCCGCCGCCGCCAACCGGAACAAAGATGCGATCAAGATGAACATCCTGCTGTAGCAACTCCATTGCCAGTGTCGCCTGGCCTGCAATCACGATAGGATGATCAAAGGGTGGGATGAAGGTGTAACCGTACTCTTTTGCTATCTCAAGGGCCTTTTCCTTCGCTTCATCAAAGTTCGTACCATGCAACAGCACCTCGCCACCAAAACTGCGGACTGCATCGACTTTAATATCCGCTGTCGCTATCGGCATGACAATAGTGGCTTTTATGCCAACCTTACTGGCCGATAATGCAACGCCTTGCGCATGGTTGCCCGCGGAAGCCGTGATGACACCTTTACTTTTTTGTTCTTCCGTCAAACCTGCGATCATCGCGTACGCACCGCGCAATTTGAAACTATGTACCAGCTGGCGATCTTCCCGTTTAACCAAAATCGTATTGCCTAAACGCGCAGAGATTTTTTTCATTTCCTGTAAGGGAGTGACTTGAGCAATATCATAAACTGGCGCACTCAGTGCCGCCTTGAGATATTCCGCTCCCTTGGGTTCAGTATTAAGAGGATAAACCGCCACAATCAACTCCCCAGTTTGGTTTTATCGCGCACAGCGCCTTTGTCAGCACTGGTCGCCAATGAAGCATAAGCACGTAATGCCAAAGAAACCTGACGTTCACGGGACTTAGGTGTCCATGCTTTATCTCCGCGAGATAATTCTGCCTGTGTACGTTCTGCCAGTTCTGTTTCCGTCACATCCAACTGAATTTTACGGTTTGGAATATCAATATTGATGATATCACCGTCATAAATCAGACCAATCAAGCCACCATTTGCCGCTTCTGGAGAGACGTGACCAATAGATAAACCCGATGTTCCGCCTGAGAAACGTCCATCCGTAATCAATGCACAACTTTTTCCCAATCCCATCGATTTCAGATAGGTGGTGGGATAGAGCATTTCTTGCATACCTGGACCACCTTTCGGCCCTTCATAACGAATGACAACTACGTCGCCCGCCACGACTTTTCCACCGAGAATGGCTTCTACTGCCTCCTCCTGGCTCTCGTAAACTTTGGCTGGGCCACGGAAAGTCAGGATTTCTTTATCAACGCCTGCTGTTTTTACAATGCAGCCATCTTTTGCAATGTTGCCGAACAAAACAGCCAATCCACCATCCTGACTGTAAGCATGGTTACGTTCACGAATACATCCTGTCTCGCGATCTGCATCCAACGACGGCCAACGACAATCTTGTGAGAAAGCTTGTGTGGTACGAATGCCTGCTGGCCCCGCGGCATACATCCTTTTAACGCTTTCATCTTTTGTCAGCATGATGTCGTATTGGGCCAGCGTTTGTGGCAAATCCAAACCCAAAACATTTTTCACATCACGGCGCAAAAGCCCCGCCCGATCAAGCTCACCAAGTATCCCAATCACTCCACCAGCACGATGGACATCTTCCATGTGGTATTTCTGGGTGCTCGGAGCAACTTTACATAAATGCGGCACCTGACGAGACAGACGATCAATATCCGCCATCGTGAAGTCAACTTCAGCTTCCTGTGCTGCGGCTAACAAATGCAAAACGGTGTTAGTCGATCCACCCATCGCAATATCCAATATCATGGCATTTTCAAATGCCGCTTTGGTCGCGATACTACGCGGGAGAGCGCTAGCATCATCTTGTTCATAATAGCGTTTAGTCAGTTCAACAATGCGTTTACCGGCATTGATAAACAGGGTCTTACGATCAGCATGAGTAGCGAGCAGTGACCCATTACCTGGCTGTGAAAGTCCAAGTGCTTCGGTCAAACAATTCATCGAATTCGCCGTAAACATCCCTGAGCAAGAACCACACGTCGGACAGGCAGAACGTTCGATTTGTTCGCTCTGTTCGTCACTGACATTGGGGTTGGCACCCTGAATCATGGCATCAACCAAATCCAGTTTAATCAGCTGATCGGATAATCGCGTCTTACCCGCTTCCATAGGGCCACCAGAAACGAAAATAACCGGAATATTTAAGCGCAAAGAGGCCATCAACATGCCAGGCGTGATTTTGTCACAGTTGGAAATACATACCATAGCATCAGCACAGTGGGCATTGACCATGTATTCCACTGAGTCAGCAATCAACTCCCGCGAAGGTAACGAATAGAGCATTCCACCATGCCCCATTGCGATACCATCATCAACAGCAATGGTATTGAACTCTTTCGCAACCCCTCCTGATGCCTGAATCTGTTCTGCCACCAGCTTACCGAGATCACGCAGATGTACATGTCCTGGTACAAACTGGGTGAATGAGTTAACAACCGCAATAATAGGTTTTCCAAAATCTGCATCTGTCATACCTGTGGCTCGCCATAAGGCGCGGGCTCCCGCCATATTGCGGCCATGAGTCGTCGTGGCAGAACGGTATTTAGGCATTGTCTTCACTCCCAAGTCTTATCAATTAACTAAAACAGGCGGGGAACGACCGCCCGTTGGGTTTTATATTTTTTATTACGGATTAACCGGGTCCAACCAACCCCATTTATCTTCTGTCGTACCATCAAATAAGCCAAAGAACGCACTTTGGATTTTTTTAGTAATTGGGCCGCATTTACCAATACCCACCTGAATACCATCTACACTACGAACCGGAGTGATCTCCGCAGCCGTTCCTGTCATGAAGACTTCATCCGCTAAATAGAGCGATTCGCGAGAAAGTACCTGTTCACGAACTTCCAGACCAAGATCCCGTGCTAACTTGATGATGGCATCACGGGTGATCCCTGGCAGGGCAGATGAAGTAAATGGCGGTGTAAATAGAATTCCATCCTTCACTTCAAATAGGTTTTCACCCGCACCTTCTGAAATATAGCCATGCACATCCAATGCAATACCTTCTTGATAACCATGGCGTCGTGCTTCACTTCCCACCAGCAAAGAAGAGAGATAATTACCTCCCGCTTTTGCGCTTGTAGGGATCGTATTTGCTGCCATGCGATTCCATGAAGAGACCATCGCATCAATACCCTGCTCTAAGGCTTCCTCACCGAGATAAGCGCCCCACGGAAAAGCGGCAATGATAATGTCTGTTTGATAACCAGCAGGTGGGTTTACTCCCATGCCAACATTACCCACAAATACCAATGGGCGAATATAAGCACTGACCAATTTATTTTTACGCAGCGTTTCACGGCAAGCTGCCATCAATTCGTCCACACTTTGACTGACGGGAAAACGGTAAATCTTGGCTGAGTCACGCAAGCGCTGCATATGTTCACGATGACGAAAAACAACAGGCCCTTTGTGAGAGTCATAGCAACGAATCCCTTCAAATACCGAAGTACCATAATGTAAGGCATGGGACATAACGTGAACTTTAGCCTCTGCCCACGGCACCATTTCCCCATTGAACCAAATATAATCAGCTTGCTTTGTCATTCTCAGTTTTCCTTCAAGGGCGCATTATGCGCTTATTAATCGTGATTCTTTATGTTTGATCTCAACACCCGCAACGTCCACCAATTTCAGCAGTTGGGAAAAAAGTAAACTAACTGGACGTTGGCTAGACACGGTGAGTTCAATATTTACATTATCACTATCTGTTATATGATCCATATTCAATGCGCATATCTGAAATCCGCGGTGGCGGGTAACTCTCAAAATTCGTTCCAAAATCTCAGGACAGAACCGCGCTTTAATAGCAAGTTGATGCTGTATCATAATGATTTCTCCAACATGGTTTCGTTGCTTGCACCCGGTGGAACCAATGGCCAGACATTCTCTAATTCATCAATAGACACATGTAATAAATACGCGCCCTCGCTGTTGAACAAAGCATCCAATGCTTCATCCACTTGTGCTTTGTGAGCCACTTTCTGTCCCGGAATACCAAACGCCTGCGCCAACGTAAGAAAATCAGGATTATCAGTTAAGATCGTTTCACTATAACGTTTGTCAAAAAACAGCTCTTGCCACTGGCGAACCATACCCAATCTTTGGTTATCCAATAAGATCAATTTGACCGGCAATTGCTTGCGTTTAATCGTGCCCAATTCCTGAACATTCATCATGAAGGAACCGTCACCAGATATGCAGATAACCATATCTTCAGGACGAGCCATCTGGGCGCCAATCGCCGCCGGAATACCAAATCCCATCGTGCCTAATCCACTTGATGTGATGAAGTTTTCTGGCTGACTAAAAGTCATGTGCTGAGCCGCCCACATCTGATGCTGCCCAACATCGGTTGTGATAACCGTACTGGACGAAGCACGATCAGAAACCTGCTTCAACAGTAACGGAGCATAAATACTTTCACCCTGATAGTCATAACGCCATGCATGTTCGTTTTTTAATTGTTTGATTTCTTGCTGCCAGGCTTGGATGGATAAAGGTTGTTGTAAATGAGGCAATAGCGTTTTTAAATCGCCCAGTAATGACACATGGATTTGGCGTAATTTATTGAATTCAACAGGATCAATGTCCAAATGAATAACGTTGGCATGAGGCGCAAAGGTATTCAATTTCCCTGTAACACGGTCATCAAACCGCGCGCCAGCAGCAATTAACAAATCACAGGATTGAACAGCAAGATTAGCCGCTTTAGTACCATGCATCCCTAACATGCCCAAATAACATTCATGTTCAAAATCTGCTGCTCCCAATCCTTTCAATGTGGAAACAACGGGAATACCCGTTTCAGAGACAAAATGACGTAATTCAGGAACAGCGCCAGACATGCCAATCCCTCCACCCACATACAAGATAGGTTTTCGAGATGAAGCTAACAATTGACGGGCTAATTCAATCTCTTGTTTTGGAAGAGAAAACTGGGGAGATGTCGGTATTAAATAGGGGGCAAAATCACCTTGAGCTAACTGAATATCTTTTGGTAAATCAATCAGAACAGGGCCTGGGCGACCGCTCATGGCAATGGAGAAAGCATCGGCCATGATTTGGGGTAATTTTTCCAGTGAATCAACAAGAAAGCTGTGTTTTGTACAAGAAAGAGACATTCCCAGTATATCAATTTCCTGAAAAGCATCCGTCCCGATAAATTCAGAACTCACCTGTCCGGTAATCGCGACAACAGGAACCGAATCCAATAATGCATCAGCCAATCCCGTGATTAGGTTTGTCGCCCCAGGCCCTGATGTCGCGATGCAAACACCCGGCTTGCCACTTGCCCTTGCATAGCCAATTGCTGCCATAACAGCGCCTTGTTCATGGCGGCACAAAATGTGTTCCACACCACCATCATACAGCGCATCATAAACTGGCATGATGGCTCCACCTGGATAACCAAAAACTTTTTCAATTCCCTGTTTTCGTAATGCCTCTACAACCGATTGTGCCCCGTTCATTGCCGTCTCCCCTGTTATGTTTACCTTGTCATTGGCTGTTGTGATGTTTTATGACTTTTGCTTATCGAACCTAGTATCAGACCTAAAAAAAACCCCCGCGCCTTTCGGTGCGGGGGTTTTTGGAATCTGGCTATTCTTCTGTCTAAGCCGTTCTTCGTCCAAGTGCCGCCCCGCACGGTGGGATAATCACCACCACGCTCACAATAATTAGGCTAATCACTAGGACAAATGCGTTCATAATTTACTTTATTCGTTTTTAATTCGTATGCTTGACGTATATTTAAGAGTTATCACTTTCTATGATTGTTGACAACGATTATTTTTGTTTTTTTATAACAAAATTATTTTATTTATATTTTTCATTTAGATAACTAAAAAACAGTTAAATCCACTGGAATTCATTCATTTTTAGCTCAGAAAAAATTACTATCTGTTTGTTTAATAAAATTATTAATCAATAAAACAATAGAAAAATGAGTTAATCGTCTAAGTCTTGATAACATGACAAAAATGTGATCGAAATTAATTCTTATAGTTAATTATTATCACGACATCAGTATATAGAACCAAAATTTATTAAATTAAATTTATGTATTTTATATGGTTATAATTATCAAAAAATACCACTTATTACCGTTATATTTTTTTATCTTAAAAGTTCCAGATTG
>NZ_JADEUF010000090.1 GCF_015163655.1 Xenorhabdus griffiniae
AGGGAATATTTATGCCGGAATGCTTTCAAAACACCGCAAAGAAAATCATGTAAAAACAAAACATTGGAGGCGTGTTTTGAAAGGCTTAATTCTTAAGATCCGGTATATGAAAGTTATTATCTCATTGATATTACTATGGGAAAAAACACTTATATTATCAAAAATTTTCTCATAGCCTGCTTTCTCAAACCATTCGATTAATTTCCCCCACATTGTAACTCCAGCTGTTTCAGCTTCAACTTGATTATAGCTAAAAATAGCATTTTCTGAGTCTCTTAAGCTCGCTAATGTTATCCAATCTAAACCTGAAATTGTTGGTTCTCCATTATATTTGCATAATATACATGACTGAAAGATCATCATCTTTTTCCTGAGTAGTATGTTTTTGAGTTTCATAATTACTCTGTAATTGCGCTTTTTCAACATCCAATAATATATGATGATTTCCTTTTGCATCCTGACGAAAAATAATTAAATCATAAAGTAAGTTTTCAACAAGTACATTCGATTTAATTTGAGTGTAAACGGCATAAGTTGGCATGGTATTAATCCTTTAAAATATGAAATTCAAGTTTATTTTTGTCATCAGTGAGATGCCATTGAGTAAGACCTTGTTTATCAGTCTTCCCTTCTTTTATCTGACCATCCGGTAAACAAACCCGATACTTACGCTCGATTAAAAGATTGCCCTCATCATCAACACAACGGTAGCAGGCATGATGTTTAGCCGGTTTCTCCGGAGTTTCTTCAATTAACGGCTTCTTAATAGGTAGGATATTCGAAAATCCAGATAATAGCGGCCTACCTTCTTCACGCCCGGATAATTGGGTAATGCTATAACCTGATGTGCCTGCGGTTAGATGCCTGCATGAAATCGACTTATAATCAATCTGTACCGTTTCATACGGTATCTGATCATTGCTGTTTATCGAATGAGGGTAATGACAGGAAAAATCAACGATGGTTGCACCTGTCAGCTTAATTTCATAAAAGACTTCTAATTGCCCTAACTAGCTGGTTCGGTAACACAGAAAAATGGCTTCCAGCAATTCGTTACCGTCAATTGCCATCGCTAACAGTGGTGAGGATTTATCTATGGGTTTGGTAAAGCTGACGGGGTGATGATGTGCGTTCTGGTTGCGGCTGACGGAATGACTGACACTCAGTACCTGTATTTCATCTTTCCGACCTGCCTGATATGATAGCGGTTGCCTATTGATTCCGGTGTCGAGCATCCGGCTGAAATTAATCCTTGTTTCTTTCCCTTGAGTGACAAGTAAATAATGTGTGACATCTTGTCTCCGTGATCTGACTTCCGAATGAATAAAGCAGAATACAACAAAAATATTTACCTGTTCCAGTTTGAGCGAAAGCAGCAATGAATTTGTGATTAATCTCTATGCTTAAATTAAATCATAGGATTACATTTTTTAAATTGCTGGTAATGTCAAATCAGCTCAATAACTTATTAACCCATCAGAGATACCCCCCTGTAAATCTTTTTCCCCCTCTCAACTATTCACCCTCTGCACATTCCTTCGAAAACCTTGCTGCATCTGGGTTTGCAGCAGTTCACACCATATTCATCAACTGTATCACCTGTACACCCTTTTAAATGGTGTAGAGTATGTATATTTGGTGCACAGTTAAAAGATAACTATACACCTGTTATTTTCCTTGAAATACAGTCAGATAATTAAATAGGTGCATAGTGTGTATACTTCAATGCAAAAGTTTTATCGCGCGGACTCAAAGCCATGGCGCTCAGGTACAGACGGCTGCCATTCTTCTGCTTCTGCTGATAATTCAACACAATACGAGTAACCTTTCTTGGTGCGTACTTTCCGATATTCCTTGCGGTACTCCAGCATAATTTTAGGTAGCGATCCCATCCGTTCTGCTGAATGAAGCCTCGACGCTGTTCCGCCGTAAATATTACCTCAATGGCTCGCACGCGGGGTACATTCTCTATATCAGTGATGCTGCACAGAAAACCGATGATGTGGATAAAATTCGTGAAGCCCTGAAAAGTAGTAAAGGCCCCGGCAACTTTCGCAATTTGTTTTTGTATGGCCCAGGCGGCAAGAAAGACGGCATTCAAACTATCCCCTTGTCCGAAGCCGCGGCGAAAGATGAATTCTTGCATATCAAGAACGTGAGCCGTGATGACATGTTGGCGGTTCATCGTGTACCACCACAAATCATGGGGATCATTCCTGAGAATACAGACGGCTTTGGGAATGTGGAGAAAGCGGCCAAGGTGTTTGTGTGTAACGAATGACTGCCACTGCAAGGGATCTTTCGAAGCCCGCCGATACTGGCGCTTTGCGGGGTATGAAATCTTCATTTGATCTTGCGGATTTTGACAGGAAATGGCAGGCTTTATGCGAGAAAATATCACTGGGTTTTTATTCGAAAACGGAAACGACTTAGCGGATATGTCATGATAGTTTGCAGGAGTTTTTATGGCTCAATTACCTACATCCAATGCGTATGTTAATGCTTTTATTACATCCGAAAGAAGACATTTAGCCGGGTGGCGCAGAAGCATTAATCCCAATGTGAACGTTATATTTCTTGATGATATGCTGCAACAAAACGGCGCTTATTTATCATTAAATTATGATAATGATTACCATTTAACAGCACTCACTTATCATCCTGCATCCCCTGCAAACGGGGTATTAGTCTTATTTCGAAACAACTTATGGCACGATCTTGCGTTCAATCAGATACATTCTAGATATATAAAAGTTGCTGTCAGACGCATTATGCGATATTGGACGCCCAGTCATTGGCGAGGGTTTTAATGCATATTTCAATCTCGTTATATCGCTACATAATGACGGTATTGAACACTATTTCGTGACATGTCACAACTTCACCTCATGTCAACCCAGCGTAACCCAACATGAGGCATCGTCGGAAAAGCAGCATTCAAAAATCGCAAGCGCATCACCGCACTTGCCACGCTGCTGCGTTGCCAGCGCCTTCTGTTTCTGCTGCACTTCGGCATCATCTTTGCGGATCAGCAAGGTAAGGTATTCAACCACATCATAGGGATCGCGTCCCGGTCTTCTCAATGCACAATTGCGTTTCAGCATATCCAGTTCCTGATTATCGAACAGCAATTCTATTTTGTTCCTGCTGGCGTTGACGTTGGGCTGCTTTGCGTTCTGCGGGGGATCTAGCCATTATGTCTTCTCCCTGATTACCAGGTGGATGTGGCAAACGACACAAAAACAGCTCTTCAAACTCTTTTTCTGACCAACTCCCACGAAGCTGTTCCTCACTCAATCGGCTTTCTGGCACCTCAAATGCGTATGGACAAATACACCAGCCCCTCTGCTTACGGATGGGGCGCATTTACTGCAATGCTAGGCGCACTATCATTGAATAACTGGGCGGTCATCATCGGTATTATTTGCACGGTCGGTACATTTGCCGTGAACTGGTACTACAAACATCGGGAATTCAGTAAACATGAGAAAGAGGGAAACCGATTATCGGCGTATCGGGACAAAACTACGGAAAAAATTATACCGATTTAATGTCGTTTTTTGGTGTACGGATAATTTCAGTGCTTACAGCATGTATCGGTAAATAAACACCTCATCGGAAAAACTTTTACACAACGTATTGAGCGTGAAAATCTCACTCTCCGTACCCGAATTAAACGATTAAACCGTAAAAACACTGGGTTACTCAAAGTCAGTTGCAATGCATGATAAAGTCATTGGTACCTTCATTGAACGAAAATATTATATTTAACCCCAATCGACGGATTGAATATATGACCAACAAATCAGCCCCTGAATAATCAGAGGCTTTTTTATTTTATTGGGCTATTTGGTCTTATAATGCGCTTCTGCATCAGCAAAACGCTGTTGTGTTGCCTGACTTGGCGCTTTTCCTAGTAAGCTCACCACAATAATAGCAATCGTCGCGAAGATAAAGCCTGGAATAATTTCATACAGGGAAAACCAGCGGTACTCCATCCAAACCAGTACAGTGATAGCGCCTACCAACATACCAGCCAGCGCACCGTTACGAGTCATACGCTTCCAGAGCACTGACATCAGCACCACAGGGCCAAATGCTGCACCAAATCCTGCCCAGGCATTACTCGCCAGTGCCAGCACCTTATTATTCGGGTTAGTTGCAATGACAATTGCGATAGCTGCTACCAGCAGTACCATCATGCGCCCCACCCATACCAATTCTTTCTGGCTCGCCTTGGTACGGATAAATGCTTTATACAGATCTTCCGTTAGTGCACTAGAACAAACCAATAGCTGACAACTTAAGGTGCTCATAACCGCAGCCAATACAGCAGATAACAATATACCCGTGAGCCATGGATTGAACAAAATGGCAGCCAGTTCTATAAAAATGCGCTCACGGTTTTGCGATACAGCAGCAGCCTGTCCTGGATATAGTTCAAAATACGCGATGCCAAAGAAACCCACTGCCACGGTTCCCCCTAAACACAACAGCATCCACGTCATACTAATACGGCGAGCCTTATGAATAGTCTGGTGGGAATCTGCCGCCATAAAACGTGCCAAAATATGCGGTTGGCCAAAATAACCGAAACCCCAGCCCAACAAGGAAATAATGGCAATGATATTCAGCCCCTTGAACATATCCAAGTAAGCCGGATCTTTGGCTTCAATGATATTGATTGCTGTATCAACACCTCCCACTTTAAGCAAGATCAACACCGGCACCAAAATCAAGGCAAAAATCATCAAAGTTGCCTGAACTGTATCCGTCCAGCTCACAGCCAAAAAGCCGCCGAGGAAGGTATAGGCAATTGTCGCCAATGCTCCTAGCCAGATAGCCTTTTCGTAGCTGATGCCGAACGTGTTTTCAAACAATAATCCACCAGCTACAACCCCCGATGCACAATAAATGGTGAAGAAAATCAGAATAACCAGGGCGGAAATAATACGCAGAATTTTACTTCGGTCTTCAAAACGATGGGTAAAATAGTCTGGTAAAGTTAATGCGTTATTATTTATCTCAGTATGCACACGCAATCTGCCCGCTACCCAACGCCAGTTCAAATATGCACCCAGCAAACAACCCAACGCGATCCAACTTTCTGAAATACCAGAGAAAAAGATCACCCCCGGTAACCCCATCAATAACCAGCCACTCATATCAGAAGCGCCAGCAGATAATGCGGTTACCACACTACCTAATTTCCGTCCACCCAATATGTAATCATCAAAATTCTTGGTGGAACGATAAGCCGCAAAACCTATCAACAACATCCCTGCGATATAGATAATGAAGGTAATGAGCATTGGTGAATTTACTGTCATGCAGGTTCTTCTCCATAGTGTTTTTATAAATTATGTCTCTGCAAATGAGTTATTTGCGTAAATAATGTCATCTATGCTTGATGTACCTTTAAGTGATACCTCATCTTCTTTACCAGGCTGTAACAAGTTGTACCTGGAGACGCCATTAGTTTTCATATGTACTATTTATGCTTGTAATTATTCTAAAATTACATTCTATCCTAATTTAGCTAAAACATTTTTAACAACTAATTAACTGCATTTTTATAAAAAACGTTTGCTAAATCACATTTATCACTCCAGAAGTTGTACCTGAAATTGAATAACTGGTTATACCAAAAATTTGCACGATAAAAATAAAGTTAATAACTATCAATAACATACATAAAAATCAATAATAAGTTTCTCTGAAAAAATAATGAAAACAAGATTAATTTCACAAATTTAGAATAACTGCTTTTAACAAAGTTGCACAAAGTTGCAACATGAAAGATATTGTTATGTAACTTGTTATAGTCTTACCTATTAAGGAGTGAAAATGGGTAGTACCACTATGGGTGTAAAGCTCGATGAAGCAACGCGTAATCGAATCAAAGCCGCAGCACAACGAATTGAACGCACACCACACTGGCTAATTAAGCAAGCCATTTTTAATTATCTTGAACGTCTGGAAAATGAGGGAAAGCTCCCAGAAATATCAGCAGGTCAGGATAACAAAGAAGAAATGATTTCCGAAGTAGAATCACAGATTGAGGCGCCTTATCAACCATTTCTGGATTTTGCCGAACATATTTTGCCCCAATCGGTGAAACGTTCTGCAATTACTGCGGCCTATCGCCTCCCTGAAACTCAAGCGGTTCCTATGCTGCTGCAACGCGCACAGCTATCAGAGGAACAAGCGAAGGTAGCTCATAAACTCGCTTATTCTATTGCCGAAAAGCTGCGTCAACAAAAACAGGGTATTGGCCGCTCAGGTTTGGTTCAGGGATTACTGCAAGAGTTTTCACTTTCTTCACAAGAAGGTGTGGCATTGATGTGCCTCGCCGAAGCCTTGTTACGTATCCCCGACAAAGCCACCCGTGATGCCTTGATCCGCGATAAAATCAGCAACGGCAACTGGCACTCTCATTTAGGCCAAAGCCCCTCCATGTTTGTCAATGCGGCAACGTGGGGGTTGTTGTTCACTGGTAAGCTGGTGTCCACCCATAATGAAGCCAAGTTATCCAAATCCTTAAACCGTATTATCAGCAAAAGCGGCGAGCCGCTGGTACGCAAGGGTGTGGATATGGCGATGCGCCTGATGGGTGAGCAATTTGTGACGGGAGAAACCATTGCCCAAGCTCTTGCTAATGCGCGCAAGTTGGAGGAAAAAGGCTTCCGTTATTCTTATGACATGCTCGGCGAAGCCGCATTAACCGAAGAAGATGCGCAAGCCTATATGGTTTCCTATCAGCAAGCGATCCACGCCATTGGCAAGGCATCAAATGGCCGTGGTATTTATGAGGGGCCAGGCATTTCCATCAAACTTTCTGCCCTGCACCCGCGTTACAGCCGTGCTCAATACGAACGTGTTATTGAGGAACTCTATCCTCGCCTGCTTTCCCTAACCTTACAGGCTCGCCAATACGATATCGGTATCAATATTGATGCTGAGGAAGCCGATCGTCTGGAAATCTCCCTCGATTTGCTGGAGAAATTGTGTTTCGAGCCAAAATTGGAAGGCTGGAACGGTATTGGTTTTGTCATTCAGGCTTACCAGAAACGCTGTCCTTTCGTCATTGACAGCATTATTGATTTGGCACAACGCAGTCGTCACAGATTGATGATCCGGCTGGTGAAAGGGGCTTATTGGGATAGTGAAATTAAACGTGCTCAAATCGATGGTCTGGAAGATTATCCGGTCTATACCCGCAAGGTCTATACCGACGTTTCTTACCTTGCCTGTGCCCGCAAACTGCTCGCTGTCCCTAATCTGATCTATCCACAATTTGCTACCCATAACGCACATACCTTATCCGCCATTTATCACCTGGCCGGGCAAAACTATTATCCGGGACAATATGAATTCCAATGTCTGCATGGCATGGGGGAGCCGCTTTATGAGCATGTTGTTGGCAAAATCTCAGAAGGTAAACTCAATCGTCCATGCCGTATTTACGCCCCTGTAGGCACACACGAAACACTACTGGCCTATTTGGTGCGCCGTTTGTTGGAAAATGGGGCTAATACGTCGTTTGTTAACCGTATTGCTGATACATCACTACCGATTGATGGACTGGTCTCTGATCCGGTAAAAATTGTACAGGAATTAGCCCAAACCGAAGGGCAAATCGGCCTGCCGCATCCCAAAATCCCTCTGCCACGTGATTTATACGGCAAAAACCGTGTTAATTCATTGGGATTAGATCTCTCCAATGAACATCGTTTAGCTTCTCTTTCCAGCGCCCTGCTCAGTTCTTCAATGGAAACGTGGAACAGCGAACCCTTGTTAGGTGGTGATTACCAACCGACAGGAGAACTGCCTGCAACTAAGCCGGTGAATAATCCCGCCATAAATTCCGACATTGTGGGTTATGTTCGTGAAGCCACTGAACAAGAAGTCAGCCACGCGCTGGATGTGGCTACCGATGCCGGCGCAATTTGGTTTGCCACTCCCCCTTCAGAACGGGCCGCAATTTTAGTGCGTGCAGCGGAGTTGATGGAAAATGACCTGCAATCTTTACTCGGCATTCTGGTTCGTGAAGCGGGTAAAACATTCAACAATGCAATTGCCGAAGTACGTGAAGCCGTAGATTTTCTCCATTATTACGCGAGTCAGGTTCGCCAAGATTTCGCTAATGATACCCACCGCCCACTGGGACCTGTTGTGTGTATCAGCCCGTGGAACTTCCCGCTGGCAATTTTCACCGGCCAAATCGCCGCTGCATTGGCAGCAGGTAATAGTGTTCTGGCAAAACCCGCAGAGCAAACGCCACTTATTGCTGCCGTTGCGGTAAAAATATTGCACCAAGCGGGCATTCCTCGCGATGTGCTGCAATTACTGCCCGGACAAGGGGAAACGGTGGGAGCGTTGCTGGTTGGTGATGAACGTGTACGCGGTGTGATGTTTACCGGCTCTACCGCAGTTGCCAGCTTGTTACAACGCAATATTGCTGGCCGTCTTGATGCACAAGGGCGCCCGACACCGTTAATCGCAGAAACCGGTGGTCTGAATGCCATGATCGTCGATTCTTCCGCTTTGACCGAGCAAGTTGTTACCGATGTCATTGCTTCTGCTTTTGACAGTGCAGGCCAGCGCTGTTCAGCCCTGCGTATCCTGTGCGTTCAGGAAGATGTCGCTGAAAGGACTATCGCTATGCTGAAAGGGGCGATGGCTGAATGCCGGATGGGTAATACTGAGCACTTATTCACAGATATTGGCCCTGTCATTGATGCAGAAGCAAAAGCGGGTATCGAACGTCATATCCAAACCATGCGTAGCAAAGGTCGGACGATTTATCAGGCGGCATATGAAAATGCCACCGATAGCCAGGAGTGGTCACAAGGCACTTTCGTCAAACCAACGCTTATCGAGTTGGAAAGCTTCGACGAATTAAAAAAAGAAATTTTCGGGCCAGTCCTGCATGTTGTCCGTTTTAAACGTAATGAGTTGGATAAACTGCTGGATCAGATCAACGCTACGGGTTATGGCTTGACGCTGGGGATCCACACTCGTATCGATGAAACCATCTCCCAAGTCACAGGCAAAGCAAAAGTCGGCAACATCTATGTCAACCGCAATATGGTTGGTGCCGTCGTTGGCGTGCAGCCATTTGGTGGCGAAGGTTTATCAGGCACAGGGCCAAAAGCCGGTGGGCCACTGTATTTGTATCGCTTACTGTCACAACGCCCTCTCAACGCCGCCAGCCAAACCCTGGAGCGACAGGATACAGAGTATGAACTTGATGCCAAAGCCCGTGTTGATCTGCACACGCCTCTCTACAAACTGGCAGATTGGGCAACCGAACAAAATAATGAAGCATTAGCCCAGGTGATTCAGGAATACAGTTCACTGGCACAAGGTGGAACAATACGCTTATTACCAGGACCAACCGGAGAGCGTAATACTTATACCCTATTACCACGTGGTTATGTTCTTTGCCTTGCAGACAACGAACAAGATGCATTGGTGCAATTAGCCGCAGTACTCTCTGTCGGTTGTCAGGCTCTTTGGGAGAAAGATGAACTGCATCAAGGGCTACAACGCCAGTTACCGAATGAAATTCATCCGCATATCCATTGGGTTAACGATTGGCAGCATGAAGAAACAGCGATGGCAGCGGTTATTTATCATGGCGATTGCGATCAATTGCGCCGAGTATGTGAAGTGATTGCCCAACGTAAAGGACCGATTATCTCCGTACAGGGTTTTGCCCGTGGTGAAACTAATTTGCTGCTAGAGCGCTTACTGCATGAACGTTCATTAAGTGTTAATACGGCAGCAGCAGGCGGTAATGCGAGCTTGATGACAATTGGTTAATATCATTCGGGTAGCGTGATTTTTTTGTTGGAGCATTTATTTAGTAATTAAAATAATTGGCTAAATTAAATGGTTATACGCATTAAATTTCAAGTTGCAATTTATAACACGATATGAAACCTGATTTCTCCCCGCTTTGCGGGGAGAAATCACACGCATCTTAAATTTAGATTGGTATACAAGTCTCTTAATTTAAGGTAGTTAATTAAAATTAATTTATTATAAATACATAGAGGGGAATGCGATTACTACGCATTCCCCTCTGAAATCGTTTCAATTTGACAACATTATCTATCGGTATAATTAATCAATGACCGTTCTGTTGCCAACTCAGATATTGTTCATATTTACGCAGTGCAATATTGTAATTGCTGAAAGCAGATTGGGATAATTTTTCGCTGAGTTTTTCCTGAATTTTTTCTGTGGTAAATTCACTGGTCGGATAATTACTTGAAGTCAGCAATTCATCCAAACGCCTTAAACGAACCACATACTCACGCACAGTACTGTGACTCATCTCCGTTTGCTCAAACAGATACTGTTTAAATGACATAATGTCGAAATAATCAGTCTGGCTATTGCAATAAATCTCACTACAAAAGCGGCACAACGCCACGAATTTACCCTGCAACTCATTCCAGGTTTTGTCATCCACCAACTCAGTCATCTCAGAAATCGCTTCTTTATTGATGACCTGACCGTTAAAAACCAGCGAAATACGGTCAAGGGTTTTATGACAGTGCAGACAATGAGTCTGGCTGTGTTTATAATCTTTGATATAACGGCTAAGAGGCCGTTTCTTTTGTGTTGTAATAGACATAAGAGATAAAGCCCTGTGTATAGTCTTAACAAAAAAAACAAACAAGCAAAAAGTTACTTCTCTGGATTCAAGCGCGCCCTCAACCTTTTTATTGCCTGGCTGTGAAGCTGACTTACGCGGGATTCTCCCACATTAAGCACCGCGCCGATCTCTTTAAGATTCAGTTCTTCCTGATAGTACAACGTAAGAACCATCTTTTCCCGTTCAGGTAACGATTCTATGACCTCGATAACCCGCTGACGAAGATCACCTTCCAGTAATTGTTGCAGAGGGTTTGCCTCATGCTCCTCCTCAATCACTGGCTCACAGCTTTCACCGTGAATTTCGTGCCATTCGTCATAAGAAAACAGTTGACTGTTATTCGTGTCTAACAGTATTTGCCGATATTCTATCAGATTAATCTTTAATTCTTTAGCAACTTCCTGCTCACTGGCTGGACGGCCTAACTCTTGCTCAAGTTTACGGATGGTCTGCGTGACTTCACGTGCGTTACGCCGCACACTACGCGGAGCCCAATCACGGCTCCTCAACTCATCCAACATTGCACCTCTGATGCGCTGTACCGCATAGGTGGTAAAGGCGGTTCCCTGCATGGAATCAAACCGCTCCACTGCATTCAGTAAGCCTATGCCACCGGCCTGAAGTAAGTCATCGAGTTCTACGTTGGCAGGCAACCTGACCTGTAGCCTCAATGCTTCATGGCGAACTAGTGGTACATAGCGCTTCCAGAGGCTATTTTTGTCCATCACGCCTTCGGCGGTATACAAATCGCTCACAACAACAGACACCTTTGGATAAGAGACTGGATACCATTATCCAATCCCCTAATCGGTACAATCGTTGGAACAATGAAGTAAAAGCACTTCTTTTTCACCTATGCGAAATTTTTGCTGTCCGCCCAAATGCATAATCAGTTTCAGGCTGTCCTTGACAATCTTGCTAAAAACACTCACTCAACACTAAAAAATAAGGATCGGCGAACCGATCCTTATTTTATAAGCGTTGTTTATGCAGGTTGCCCTGCATAATTGCCTAACTGGTAAATAAAAATTAACGCAGCAGTTGCATAACAGTTTGTGGAACCTGGTTTGCTTGTGCCAGAACAGAAGTACCCGCCTGTTGCAGGATCTGGCCACGGCTCATATTAGAAACTTCAACCGCATAGTCAGCGTCTTCGATACGGCTGCGAGCAGCGCTCAGGTTGTTAACAGTGTTGTTCAGGTTGTTAACGGTGGATTCCAGACGGTTTTGTATTGCACCCAGAGAACTGCGCAGATCGTCAACTTTAGACAGCGCTGAATCTAAAGTTTTCAGTGGATCAACAGATTTTTCCCCTTTGATTTCAGCTCCAAGAGTAACTGAACCATCTGTGCCTACAGTTGCTTTGTAAAGTTTAGTTTTAGCAGCCGCACCAGTACCTTCTGTAATTTCTGCTACAAATTCACCTTCAATATCTGCCTTACCATCATTGGCTTTAAATACTTCTGCTTTAGACACACCGCCTGTAATTAGAGGTTTAGTATTTACGTCTACATCTGTTTTACCATCTGCAGCTTTAGTTTTTGTATAAGCCGCACCTTTTTTCGCAGAGGAGCCAATATGTAGATTTTCTAAACCCAGTTCTTTACTATCAATTTTTTTCAAGTCGATTTCGATAGTTTCACCATCGTTAGCACCAACCTGAACAGTCATTTTACTGTTTTCTCTCAGTACTTTTACACCGTTGAACTGAGTTTGTTTAGAAACGCGGTCGATTTCATCCATACGTTGTTTAACTTCTTTCTGGAGAGAATCCAAGTCGCTGTTAGAGTTTGTACCATTTTTAGACTGAACGGCCAGTTCACGGATACGTTGCAGGTTGTTATTGATTTCGTTCAGAGCACCTTCGGTAGTCTGAGCAATGGAGATACCGTCGTTAGCGTTACGGGCAGCTTGATTCAGACCTTTAACGTTAGCAGTAAAACGGTTAGCGATCGCTTGACCAGCAGCGTCATCCTTCGCGCTGTTAATACGTAAACCAGAAGACAGACGTTCAATAGCAGTACCCAGAGTACCTTTAGATCTTGTCAGGTTATTTTGCGCCAGCAGAGATGAGTAGTTAGTATTAATGACTGATGCCATAGTGGAGTTCCTTTTAAAATCAAGTCGATATAATTAATTTGAGCCTTTTGCTCACGGTGTGCATCACCGCCAACAGTTTTATCGGCCCCTACAAAAGAACCTTTAATATTTCTTGAAAAAACTTTTTTATTTTTTTCTCACTTTTCCCTGATAACCCAAACAGCGCCTGTTCTCACCAATTATTCCGTCCATCAAAAAAATCATTTTGTCAGTAAACTTTTTGCAAATTAATCCGATAACATCTCCAGTGATGCTTTTTATTAAAAGGAGTCAATATGGCTAGCATTTCCTCCTCGGCAGGAGCCTTATCTGGGTTAGATCCAAATTTACTGGATAAGCTCGAAGCAGGTGAAAGAAAACGTTTACAACCAATAACACAGCAACAAAGCAGCTATAAAGCGAAACTGACCGGTTTCGGTACATTAAAAGGGAGTTTGGAAAAATTAAAGAGTGCATCCGAAGAACTTAAAAAATTCGATAAGCTCAATACCACTAAAGCCAGTGAAGAACATAAGACATTTACCCCAAGTACAGACTCTAAGGCTAGCCCGGGTAACTATGAAATTGAAGTCCAACAACTTGCCAGGGCTCAGTCTTTGCAATCTAAAGTTTTTCCTGACGTAAAAACTCCGTTAGGAGAACAAGGTAAAGGCACCCGTACCCTTATTATTACCCAACCAGGTGAAGAAAAAGCAGATGGGAAAAAAACAGAACCCATGCGCATTTCCCTGAAAGACAGTGCAACATCCCTGATTGAAATCCGCGATGCCATTAATAAACAAGAAGGCAACGTTAATGCCAGCATCATCAAAGCAGAAGATGATAAAAATTATTTAATCCTGACTTCGAAAAAAGCCGGCACAAAATCAGTGATGACGATTGAGGTTCAAGGTGATGATAAGTTAGGTGAGTGGCTGAACTATAAGTCTAACGACAAAGGCAGTGGCACTGGTGCAATGAAACAAGTAGTGGAGCCTGCCAATGCAAAATTAACCATCAATGGCATTAAGATTGAACGCCAGACTAATGAAATAAAAGATGCACCAGAAGGCGTCATCCTGAATCTGAAAAAGGTTTCAGAAACAAAAGAAGTCGAAATCAACGGCAAAACTGAAAAAAGAACAGTACCAGAAACATTGGTGGTTTCTCGTGATATTGAGCCAATGAAAGAGGCGATTAAAAAGTGGGTTGATGCCTATAATGAGCTACAAAACACCTTTAGTTCTTTGACCAAATTCAAGCAAGTTGGAAAAGGTGAGGCGGCGTCAAAAGATAATGGTCCTTTGCTGGGTGACAGTACGTTAAAAGGTATTCAAAGCCAGCTAAGACACCAGCTCGTTGCGGCACAAAATGTTGCTGATATTGCTACTCTAAATAAACTGGGCATCAAACAAAAATTGGATGGTACACTGGAAATCAGCAATGAAAAACTGGAAAAGAAACTCAAGGAGAAACCCGCCGATGTTAAGGCTTTCTTTATGGGTGATGGAGAAAAAACCGGTTTTGCAACCACAACCTATAATTTCTTGAAAAAAACCCTGGATAGTCATGAAGGAACTATCGCAACAGTCACCGAAGGTATCAATAAGAGTCTAAAGACACTGGAAAAACAAGCAGAGCAGACGAATAGAAATATTGAAGCCACAATGCAACGTTATAAAAAACAATTTACCGCGCTGGATAAACTGACCACGTCAATGAATCAGGCAGGTTTATCCCTGGCCCAACTTTTAAGATAATAAAAGGACACTAATGTATCAACGTTCGGCAAGCCAGTTATATGCTCAGGTAGATCTTGAGAGCGAAATTATGAATGCCTCTCCCTATCAGTTGATTCAGATATTGTTCAACGGGGCGCTCAGCGCCCTGCGTCGTGCAATCATTCTGATACAACAAGGGAATATTCCAGAAAAAGGGATAGCTATTTCAAAGGCGATTAATATCATTGATAATGGTCTCAAAGAGGGATTAGATTTCGAGAAAGGCGGCGAGATTGCCCAAAATCTTTTTGCTTTATATGATTATATGGGTCGCCGTTTACTCCATGCCAATTTACGCAATGATGAGAAGGCTATTACCGAAGTGATTGATTTACTTACCGAGATTTCAGATGCTTGGCGGCAAATAGGTCCTCATTACAACGCCAGTCAGGATATTGTTTAATGAAAAATGATACGGATCTTTTGTCAGCTTATCAGCAGATCCTTAGTTTAAGTGAGCAAATGATTGATTTAGCCAGAAATGAAAAGTGGGACGAACTGATTGATATGGAGATCACTTACCTGAAGGCAGTCGAAGTGGTGACTTCATTATCAGAAAATTCAGACGCCCCCATTTCATTACAGCAACAATTGACCAAAATTTTGCAAACTGTCTTGGATAATGAAAAAGAAACTAAGAGATTGTTGCAAAGAAGGTTAAATGAACTCAGCGACCTGATTAAACAGGAAAGTTGTAAGCAACTCTTACATGATACATACGGACAGTTCCCGACTAATAACTATGAAATGGAGTTAATTACGACGGAATCAAAATAGATATCACAGAGGCACCAGTGATTCCATTTAACAATAACTCTGATTAATGGTGTCATTTATTTTTTTTATTTCAGGCGGTGTCAATTCGTCACTATCGTTTTTTTGGTTAATCTAATTCGGCACTTTATTGTATTGATATTTTGCAAACAATCAAGGTATCCTATCTATAATTTTTAACAAAAAATTAACCATTAAATGATAGTGGCGATTCTGATTTCGTGAGGCAATTAACAGGCGATATTATCAACAAATATGATTTTTAATTAAAAGGCGAATAACACAAACAAACTATATAAATAATATCGTTATCATCATGATATTCTCCATTCGAGAAATAGGATTTTCTCAGTATCAATTTTAATTGACAGCTATCCACTGGAAAAAGATAAGTTACCGATAACGTTTGCGGGCTGGGATTAGATAATAAATAATCACCCTCCTCCAGTTGGAAGAATAAATGCCTTGAAATATTTACAACAGATTTTTCGGTGCATTTATGCAACTGACTGAAATAGCCACATCTGAAAGTGATGATTCGGTGTTTAAATTCACCGCTGGGCGAATCCTGTATTTGAGCCATTTAAACTCTTCAATAGCCATATATACCCATCTAACTTCAAGATGCGTGTGATTTCTCCCCGCGAAGCGGGGAGAAATCGGGTTTCATAGCGTGTTGTAAATGGCAACTTGAAGTTTAATGCGTATAAATACCTATAAAAGAAAAAACCACAGTTAAGCAGCGTTGGAAATAAAAACCCGCCGAAGCGCTGAGGGATCCCCACAAAACGGTGCTAATAAATCAAAACCATATTTTGGTAGATTTTGGCGAGGTATTTGAGGAGTTGATTAAGAACTATTTCAAATAATATTAGCGG
>NZ_JADEUF010000091.1 GCF_015163655.1 Xenorhabdus griffiniae
GTTATGGCATACTTGACGTGCAGGCATAGCAGTGACCCTATTGACTTGGTGGAACAATCAGTAGATCACACAACGCTATGCTTGTCTATTTTCTGGGGATTCCTCAGCGCGTAGCGGGGAGATATAAACAATCCCTTTGATTTGCAAGTTACAACTTGAGGTTGGATTGGTATACGCGTTATCTTTCAAGTTGCTCATTATAAGATAACGTAACTCATTGTTTCTCCCCGCGAAGCGGGGAGAAACAATATGAATCTTGAAGTGAGATGGGTATATATCTAATTTAATGCATCTCTGGTTTTTGTGAGAATAGACGTATTTTTTTGAGATCGTTTCTTTTGTTTAAAAATTAATTTGCGAAGCGATTCCACGAAAACATTTTTCTAACTGGCAGTAAGATTTACTATGTCATAAGCTCTCTTGCGTGAATGGAATGTCAGCACAGAGGCATAATGGATGCAGCCGATAATATTTTCTCTTTTTACCTGTTTGTTTACCATTTGGCGAAAACCAGCGCCACTTATCAGTCTAAATTGGGCGGCATTAGCCATTATATTGGGAGTTTTTCCCTTATTATTTCTTGCAGAGCTTCCTCAACAAAAAGTCATTCAATACCTGGTTATCCTTGCATTTTTCTTATTATTTTTTCCTTATAAGATTATACGACTAGTATCATTAGCATTATGGGCATTTATTTTCGGATGTTGGCATGGTCAGCATATATTGGCTCAAGTGACTTATTTCAGCGAAACATCTCGCACTGCAATCGTTATGATTGATAGTGTATCGTTGGAAAATAATACGAAGAAGGAAGATAAGAAGGCGCGTTATCGTATTAAGCTGATTGAGAGTGATGGGAAATATATTATTCCTGCCTTATATGCGTCAGTATCATGGAACTCTCAAGAGTTGCTATGTGCCGGTCAGAAGTGGCAGATGACAATGAAACTCAGACCTGTTCATGCTCAATTAAACCATGGTAGTTTCGATAGCCAACGATATTCACTTTCTATTCGCCAGCCATTGAATGGAAAAATTATTGAGGCAAAACCTCTCGATAAAAATTGTAATCTCCGACAAAGTCTCATTAATAAGCTGTTACCAGAAATTCAACCATTAAAACAAGCGGGTATTGTCTTGGCACTCTCGTTTGGTGAAAGGACGTGGTTGGATAAATCCACTCGCTTGCTATTACAGCAGACAGGTATTGCGCATTTGATGGCAATTTCAGGGCTGCATATTGCAATGGCCAGCTTATTTGGCTGGAGTTTTGCAAGAATGACGCAATTTTTCTTTCCTGCAAAATGGATTGGATTTCGCTTTCCATTGATCATGGGCTGGTTAACCGCAATGCTGTATGGGTGGCTGTCTGGTTGGGGAATTCCAGCCGTTCGGGCAATATTAGGGCTAACTTTATGGATTTATTTACGGTGCAAAAGCCGGCTGTGTTTTTCATGGCAATGGGCTTTATGGAGTGCCGCCTTGATTTTATTTTTCGATCCTTTGGCAATACTTTCTGACAGTTTCTGGCTCTCATTTACTGCGGTAATGGCACTGTTATTTTGGTTTTATTGGATGCCTTTGCCTGAAAAGATACGTCAGGGGTGGCAGTGGTCATGGCTGCGCGCACTGCATATGCAGTTGGGCATGTTTCTAATGTTGTTACCGTTACAGCTTTTGTTATTTCAGAGCGTTAATATTGCATCATTGGTGGCTAACCTGTGGGCTATTCCAATTATCTCTTTTTTATCTGTTCCGTTGGTTATGTTGGGGATGGTTTGTCTCTTTCTTCCGGTGATCCAACCCTTTTTATGGCAGCTTGTTGATTACAGTATTTTATTTGCTTTGGCACCTTTACCTATTTTGACATATTCATGGTTTGAAACAGGGTACTATCCGATAGTTATTACGTTAATCGGCTGGTTTTTTGTTGTGATTTGGCGCTTAGATTGGTGGCGATCTTATAAATGGTTGTTGGGTATTTGCATTGGAATTATTGCGTGTTATTCCAAACGTTCTAATGATTATCAATGGCGTTTTTCCATGCTGGATGTGGGGCATGGATTAGCTGTGGTCATCGATAAGGGAGGGGAAGCGATTGTATTTGATACAGGAAATCGTTGGGAAACGGGCAGCATGGCAGAAAAAGTTATTGAACCTTATTTGCGTTGGCATCGGTTAACACCAGGGCAAATAATCCTGAGTCATGATCATTTGGATCATACGGGAGGAATAGAATATCTAACTGAAAAGTATCCCGATATCCAAATTAGAAGCCCTTCTCTAAATCAGGCCCATTTACCTTGTGTCCGTGGTGAAAAGTGGACATGGCAGGGATTAAATTTTGCCGTTCTTTGGCCTCCAGAAAAGTCAGTTATAGTTGGCAATAATCAATCTTGCGTGATCCGTATTGATGATGGTAAGTACAGTCTATTATTAACAGGAGATTTAGAAAAATCGGGCGAATACCGCTTATTGGAGCTTGAGAAGGATCATCTGCGTGCAACAATACTACAAGTACCTCATCATGGGAGTAACACCTCTTCTACTTCGGTGTTTATACGCAGAGTTATGCCTCGATATGCTTTGGCTTCAGTTGCACGCTATAGCCCGTGGCGATTGCCTTCAGTAAAGGTGAAACAACGCTACAAAAATGCTGGCATTGAATGGCATAGCACAGCGGTTTCTGGTCAGATAACCGGCTATGTTTATCGCGATGACATTAAATTAAAAGGTTATCGACAACAAATAGTGTCACGATGGTATCATCAGTGGTTTGGTATTCATGGCGATCATGAGTAGAATGATTCGCTATTTCTTTTGGTTTTGGTAACTCAATAATGAATGATAAAGACCTTTCTACCTGGCAGACCTTTCGCCGATTGTGGCCGATCATTACCCCTTTTAAAATCGGTCTGATCGTCTCGGCGGTTGCGCTAGTCATTAATGCTGCCGGTGATACATTGATGCTTTCCTTGTTGAAGCCTTTGCTTGATGAGGGTTTTGGTAAGGCAGACATTGGCGTATTGAAGTGGATGCCACTGGTTGTTATCGGATTGATGTTGTTGCGTGGCATATCTGGTTTTATATCGAGTTATTGTCTCTCTTGGGTATCAGGCAAAGTGGTCATGCAGATGCGTCGCCGCTTATTCAATCATATGATGGGAATGCCTGTTTCCTTCTTTGACCAGCAATCCACGGGGACTTTGCTTTCCCGTATTACATACGATTCAGAACAGGTTGCCTCCTCTTCCTCCGGTGCATTAGTGACGGTTGTCAGGGAAGGCGCATCAATTATTGGCCTGTTTATACTGATGTTTTATTACAGTTGGGAACTCTCGCTTATTTTGATCGTCATTGCGCCGATAGTTGCGGGAGTTATTCGTCTTGTTTCCGTGCGTTTTCGTAATATTAGTAAAAATATGCAAAGCAGCATGGGGATGGTAACAACCAGTGCTGAACAGATGCTGAAAGGGCACAAAGAAGTTTTAATTTTTGGTGGTCAAAAAGTTGAAACTGAACGCTTTAACAAAGTCAGCAACCATATGCGCCAGCAGGGTATGAAAATGGTCACTGCTGATTCCATTTCAGATCCGATTATCCAGCTTATTGCTTCTTTTGCACTGGCATTTATCCTGTATGCAGCCAGTTTTCCTGAAATTATGGGGGCTTTAACCGCAGGGAAAATCACTGTTGTATTCTCATCTATGATTGCTCTGATGCGCCCATTGAAGTCATTAACTAACGTTAATGCCCAATTCCAACGTGGTATGGCTGCATGTCAGACCTTATTTACTATCCTGGATATGGAGCAGGAAAAAGACGAAGGTAAATTGGAAATCAAAAAGGCAAAAGGCAATCTTGAATTCCGACATGTTACTTTCTGTTATCCAACCAAGGATCATCCTGCATTGAAAAATATTTCAATGACGATCCCAGCGGGAAAGACGATTGCATTGGTGGGGCGTTCAGGATCAGGTAAATCGACAATTGCCAATCTCCTGACGCGTTTTTATGACGTGAATGAAGGTGAGATAGTATTAGACGGTCATGACCTGCGTGAATATACCCTGGCTTCACTGCGTAACCAAATCGCGTTAGTATCGCAAAATGTCCACCTATTCAATGATACGGTTGCCAATAATATTGCTTACGCTAGCGAAAGATGCTTTAGCCGCGAAGAGATAGAGCGGGCGGCAGAAATGGCTTATGCAATGGACTTTATCAAAAAACTGGATAATGGCCTTGATACCATGATCGGTGAAAATGGTGTTTTGCTTTCTGGGGGCCAGCGTCAGCGTATTGCGATTGCCCGTGCTTTATTGCGTGATTCTCCGATTTTAATTTTGGATGAAGCCACTTCTGCATTGGATACAGAATCTGAACGAGCAATTCAGGCTGCATTAGATGAATTACAGAAAAACAGAACTTCATTGGTCATTGCTCACCGTCTTTCTACTATTGAAAATGCCGATGAAATTATCGTCATTGAAGATGGGAATATCATAGAAAGGGGCAATCATGCGACTTTGTTGCAACATGATGGGGCATATGCTCAGTTACATAGGATGCAATTTGGCCAATGATTGAACGCATATGGTCAGGTCGCTCGCGGCTTTACATCGTATTATTGCCATTATCAGCCCTTTATGGGCTGATAAGCGGCTTGCGGCGTTTAAGCTATAAACTAGGATTGAGCCGCTCCTGGAAAGCACCAGTGCCTGTTGTGGTTGTCGGTAATTTGACGGCAGGAGGAAATGGCAAAACTCCGGTTGTTATTTGGCTGGTTGAACAGTTGCAGCAAAAAGGTTATCGGGTTGGCGTTGTTTCGCGTGGTTATGGCGGGAAATCGGCACATTACCCGTTATTGGTTACCGATGAAGTAACTACGGCACAAGCAGGGGATGAACCTGTTTTAATTCGTCGTCGTACTGGTGTACCTGTTGCAGTGGCACCAAAGCGAGCAGAAGCCATTCAGGCATTATTATCGCATGCTCCGGTTGATATCGTCATTACCGATGATGGTCTTCAGCATTATGCCTTGCAGCGTGATTATGAGATTGTCGTCATTGATGGCGTTCGTCGTTTTGGCAATGGTTGCTGGTTACCTGCTGGCCCTATGCGAGAATTGGCGGGACGCTTGAATAGTGTCAATGCCATCATTGTTAATGGTGGAACACCCGAATCGGGTGAATTACCAATGACTCTAAAGGGCGATTTGGCGGTTAATTTGCTGACTGGGGAAACGCGAAAGGTGACTGATCTTTCCAATGGTGTTGCGATGGCAGGAATTGGTCATCCACCGCGTTTTTTTGCAACATTGCAGCAATTAGGAGCGAAATTACAGAAAACATATGCTTTTGCTGATCATCAGGCGTACGAACAATCCCAATTATTGGCTTTGGCAAATAGTGATCAAAATTTATTGATGACAGAAAAAGATGCGGTTAAATGTTTCCAATTTGCTCAACCTAACTGGTGGTATTTGCCTGTACACGCTGAATTGCCTGAGGAAAAAGGGCAAAAGGTGTTGAATGATATCTGTGCCTTACTGCCAGCATTAAATACTCACCAATAATGCAGGGCTATTCTCACCTCACCATACTAAGCAAAATAAGAGAAATTAAACAAAGCAACAAAGTTAACGGTGATACATTGCTTATGGTATTCTGAGCCACATTAAATTTGATGGGGGATATATGGATCACCGTTTACTCGAAATCATTGCTTGTCCGCTATGTCATGGCAAGCTCAGTTATGATAAAGAAAACTTTGAACTGATTTGTAAGTTTGATCGTCTCGCTTTTCCCTTCCGTGATGGCATTCCTGTGTTGCTAGAGAATGAAGCACGTGTCCTGCCTACAGAGGAAAATCAATAACCCATGTTTACCGTTATCATTCCGGCACGTTTTTCCTCAACCCGTTTACCTGGCAAACCATTGGCTGATATTCATGGTAAGCCAATGGTTGTGCGTGTAATGGAACGGGCTGTCCGTTCTGGTGCTGATCGGGTTATTGTGGCAACGGATCATCAAGCAGTGTTTGATGCAGTGATTGCGGCAGGCGGTGAAGCTTGCATGACACGTGAAAATCACCATTCAGGTACAGAGCGTTTGGCTGAGGTTATCGATAAATACCAATTTGCCGATGATGAAATTATTGTGAATGTTCAGGGTGATGAACCCCTTATCCCAGAACAGATCATCAAACAAGTGGCTGATAATTTAGCTGACAGTAATGCAGGAATGGCAACGCTTGCCGTGCAGATCCAGGATGCAGAAGAAGCATTTAATCCCAATGCTGTCAAAGTTGTGATGGATTCACAAGGTTATGCCCTCTATTTTTCTCGTGCTACGATCCCATGGGAACGTGATCGCTTTATGCAATCAACAGAGTCTATTGGAGAGCATTTCCTGCGCCATATTGGAATTTATGCGTATCGGGCGGGGTTTATTCGACGTTATATCCAGTGGACTCCAAGCCCCTTGGAAAGTATCGAAATGCTCGAACAATTAAGGGTGCTTTGGTACGGTGAAAAGATCCATGTAGCAAAAGCACTACAAGCGCCCGGTACAGGTGTTGATACACCGGAAGATCTGGAAGCCGTCAGAAAAGTTTTTGCCACACTCTGATCTTTTTGTCTGAAATCGGGTGAAATTTAAAAGAGAATGCCGTAACGTTTATACGGCATTCTCTTTTTTCGTCACACTTCACTGCTCATTCTGATGTTATTTCTCACCCTCTTTTGGTTGAAGGTCTTTTGATTGTTCAATACGTATATCCTGACTTACAGGTTTAATAGCCTGCCAGATGCGGCCTAATGTCTCATACCAGGCACGCTCGGTGTGTGATAAATAGTAGGGAGAAGGAAGATATTTTTCCCACGAATATAGAGGCGTTGTGACGGCCAATTGATTGGCAGGGCCCGCAATGGGATGCAGACCTCGTTGTGCAAAAAACTTGAGAGATCGTTCCATATGATTGGCAGAAGTGACAAGAATGAAAGGTTGTTGCCCAACGATTTTTTCAACTTCAGCAGCTTCTTCTTCTGTATCTAAGGGTTTTTTTAATGCTATCGTGTCTTCTACAGGAATTCCCAGAGATTGTGCTACCATAGCAGCAACTTCGGCACTGCTAATGGCATTAACGCCTTTGCCGCCAGTAAAAATCATTTTGGCGCCAGGATTGAGACGATATAACCGAATCCCCTCCGTCACTCTGGGCAAGCTGTTACTGGTAAGGTTGGCGCTGGGAGCCCATTGGGGGTTATAAGTAAAACCGCCTCCAAGAACCACAATATATTTTATGGGAGTGATAGGTGTTGTGTCTGGTTCATAACGTTGAACATATTTTCCCTCGACAGGGAGTAAGAGTTTATCCGCGACAGGCTGTAAACTAAATAAAAGTAATGCCAGCCAACTGAGTGATAAAATGGCTTTCCCTGTTTTTTGCCAACGGGTAAACCATAGTAATAGCAGGGCGGCAAAAGAGACAATAATAATCAACGGCAAAGGCATTAATAGCGAGCCGATATATTTTTTTAACAGAAATAACATTGATTGGCCTTAGGTTGGTTAAATTATAATCGCGCAATGGCAAATTTAAGGCTAAAAGTAGTTAATTAAATGATTACTGTGCCAAAATAATAGTAGTAAAAATAACGGTAGTAAAAATAGCAGTAGATAGCATCATTACTCAATAGATAAATTAAATTTAGCTTATAAGTGGGGCGGTTTTTCATGCGGGATCGCAATTTCGATGATATTGCAGACAAATTTTCGCGTAATATTTACGGCACAACCAAAGGTAAAATCAGGCAAGCCGTTGTCTGGCAGGATATTAACGAATTGCTGAATCATTTGCCTCAACGTCCTTTGCGCATTTTGGATGCAGGGGGCGGTGAAGGTAATATGGCCTGCCAGTTAGCTGAATTGGGACATCAGGTCATACTTTGTGATTTATCAAAAGAGATGATCCAGAGAGCGGAATATAACGCCGAAGAACGGGGTGTTCTCGCTCAGATGCAATTTATCCAAAGCCCGGTACAGGAAATTCACCAGCATATTGAACAGCCCGTTGATCTGATTTTATTTCATGCTGTCTTGGAATGGATCACCGACCAAAAAGATGTAATAGAGACATTGGAAGATATGATAACGCCCGGTGGTGCACTTTCATTAATGTTTTATAATGCGAATGGGCTGGTCATGCGTAATGCTATCTTGGGTAACTTTCATTTGGCGACGCCTAAAATTCAGCGTCGTCGAAAACGCTCTCTATCGCCACAAAATCCATTAATACCAGAACAGGTATATCAATGGCTAACTGAACTTAAGATGGAAATAACAGGTAAAACAGGCGTGAGAGTTTTTCACGATTACTTGCAAAGTCGTCAATTACAAGACACAAATTTTCCGGCGTTGCTTGAACTTGAACAGCGTTATTGCAGACAGGAGCCCTATATCAGCCTGGGGCGTTACATTCATGTGATGGCACGCAAGCCTACCTTAAAGAGCGAACTATGAGTGAATATTCCCAGACGGTTCCTGAACTTGTGTCCTGGGCCAGAAAAAATGATTTTTCAATTTCGTTGCCACCAGAACGCTTGGCTTTTTTGCTGGCTATTGCCGTATTAAACAGTGAACGGCTTGATGGTGAAATGAGTGAAGGGGAGCTGGTGGATGCCTTTCGTGAAGTCTGTAAAGGTTTTGAGCAGACTTCGGAAGCGGTATCCGTCAGGGCGAATAATGCCATTAATGATATGGTGCGCCAGAAGTTACTTAACCGTTTTACCAGTGAATTGGCGGATGGCAATGCCATTTATCGCCTGACTCCACTGGGAATTGGCATCAGTGATTATTATATCCGCCAGCGTGAATTCTCCACGTTGCGTCTTTCTATGCAGTTATCTATCGTTGCTAACGAATTGCACCGGGCAGCGGAGGCAGCCGAAGAAGGGGGCGATGAATTACATTGGCACCGCAATGTTTTTGCTCCTCTTAAATATTCTGTCGCTGAAATTTTTGACAGCATCGATATGTCCCAGCGCTTGATGGATGAACAGCAAAACAGTGTAAAAACTGATATCGCCGCATTACTCAATCAGGATTGGAAGGCGGCCATTGCTAATTGTGAACAATTGTTGTCTGAAACCTCCGGCACGTTGCGGGAACTTCAGGATACTTTGGAAGCGGCGGGCGATAAATTGCAGGCGAATCTATTACGTATCCAAGCCGCAAATATGGACAGCGGCGGTTCTGAGTTGGTCGATAAACTGGTTTTTGATTTGCAAAGCAAATTGGATCGCATTATCAGTTGGGGGCAACAAGCTATTGATTTGTGGATAGGTTATGATCGCCATGTTCACAAATTTATCCGAACTGCCATTGATATGGATAAAAACCGCATTTTTGCCCAGCGCCTTCGTCAATCTATTCAACACTATTTTGACAGCCCGTGGACCTTGACGGTCGCTAACGCAGAACGTTTTCTGGATATGCGTGATGAAGAGCTGACTCTGCGTAATGAAGAGGTAATGGGAGAATTACCGCCAGAAATGGAATACGAAGAGTTTAGTGAAATCAATGAACAATTAGCTGAAATGATAGAGCAGGCGCTGGCGGTTTACCAGCAGGCAAAACTTCCTCTGGATTTGGGAGCTGTACTGCGCGACTACCTTGTCCAGTATCCACGTAAACGCCATTTTGATGTGGCACGTATCTTGGTGGATCAAGCGGTCAGGTTGGGGGTTGCAGAAGCGGATTTCTCTGGTTTACCGGCGGAATGGTTAGCGATTAATGATTACGGAGCCAAGGTACAGGCACATGTCATCGACACATATTGAACAACTTATGCCAGTGAAACTGGCTCAGGCATTATCCAATACACTTTTCCCTGAATTAGACAGTCAACTGCGCGCAGGGCGCCATATTAGTCTGGATGATCTTGATAATCACGCTTTTCTGATGGATTTTCAGGAAGAGTTGGAAATGTTTTATGCGCGTTATAACGTCGAGTTAATCCGTGCACCAGAAGGTTTTTTCTACCTGCGTCCCCGTTCGACGACGCTGATCCCGCGCTCTGTGCTGTCTGAATTGGATATGATGGTAGGTAAAATCCTGTGCTACCTTTACCTTAGCCCAGAGCGCCTGTCCAATCAGGGAATATTTACCTTTCAGGAACTGTACGAAGAATTATTGTCATTGGCAGACGAAAATAAGCTGGTGAAATTAGTGAACCAACGTTCGACCGGTTCAGATCTGGACAAACAGAAATTGCAGGAAAAAGCGCGTACTGCTTTAAACCGCTTACGTCGTCTGGGGATGGTTTATTTCCTGCAAAACGACAGTAATAAATTTACGATTACTGAAGCGGTCTTTCGCTTCGGTGCAGATGTACGCAGCGGTGATGACCCACGCGAGGCACAATTACGGATGATCCGTGATGGTGAAGCCATGCCAGTAGAAAGGGAAACATCGCAGGAAGATAATGAACATGAAGAAGCATCAGGGCATTCAGCAGAAGATACGGAGGATGAGCAGTCATGATTGAACGCGGTAAATTTCGCTCACTGACGTTAGTTAATTGGAATGGTTTTTTTGCCAGAACGTTTGATCTTGACGAACTTGTGACAACTTTATCCGGCGGTAATGGTGCTGGTAAATCAACCACAATGGCAGCCTTTGTCACTGCATTGATCCCTGATTTAACATTGCTCCATTTCCGCAATACGACAGAAGCGGGGGCAACCTCAGGTTCACGTGATAAAGGGTTGCACGGTAAGTTACGGTCAGGTGTTTGCTACTCCACGTTGGATGTGGTTAATTCCCGCCATCAACGTATCATCACCGGAGTCCGTTTACAACAAGTCGCAGGACGTGATCGAAAAGTTGATATTAAACCCTTTATGATTCAGGGAGTTCCTGCGTCGATTCAGCCAACGCAGTTATTGACTGACAATATCAACGAACGTCAGGCGCGGGTGCTGCCGTTAAATGAACTAAAGGAACGCCTTGATAAGATGGAAGGCGTTCAGTTCAAACAATTTAACTCGATTACCGATTATCACGCCCTGATGTTTGATTTGGGCGTGATCCCAAAACGTTTGCGTTCAGCGAGTGACCGCAGCAAGTTTTATCGTCTGATAGAAGCATCATTATATGGCGGAATTTCCAGTGCTATTACCCGCTCATTGCGTGATTACTTGTTACCGGAAAACAGCGGCGTCAGAAAAGCATTTCAGGATATGGAAGCTGCATTGCGTGAAAATCGCATTACGTTGGAAGCTATCCGTGTCACCCAATCCGACCGTGATCTTTTCAAGCACCTTATCACAGAAGCTACGGCTTATGTGTCTGCTGACTATATGCGTCATGCCAACGAACGCCGCGTTCATCTGGATGAGGCACTGGCTTTGCGTAGTGAATTATTTGGCAGCCGCCGCCAACTGGTCGCTGAACGATATCGCCATGTTGAAATGGCGCGGGAACTGGCGGAACAAAGCGGAGCCTCTTCTGATTTAGAAATGGATTATCAGGCGGCCAGTGATCACCTGAATTTGGTTCAAACGGCGATGCGCCAGCAGGAAAAAATCGATCGCTACCAGTCTGATATTGAAGAGCTGACCTACCGACTGGAAGAACAGAGCGAAGTTGTAGAAGAGGCGAGAGATCTGCAGGCGGAATATGAAGCCACATGTGAAGCAGCAGAACAAGAAGTTGATGAACTGAAAAGCCAGCTTGCTGACTACCAACAAGCGTTGGATGTACAGCAAACTCGCGCTATTCAATACCAGCAAGCATTGCAAGCATTAGAGCGTGCCCGTGAACTTTGCCAGCTTCCCGAACTGTCGATAGAAAATGCTGACGAATGGCAAGAAACCTATCAGGCCAAAGCGCAGCAAGCGACAGAGATGTTGCTGGCGCTGGAACAGAAATTGAGCGTTGCTGACGCAGCGCATAGTCAGTTTGAGCAGGCTTACCAACTGGTAAAAAGTATTATTGGTGAAGTGAGCCGTAGTGAAGCCTGGCAAGCTGCTCGTGAAGCATTGCGTGAATGGCCATCCCAGCGTCATCTGGCTGAGCGCGTCCAACCTTTGCGTATCCAGTTGGCCGAACTGGAACAACGCCTGAACAGTCAGCAAAATGCAGAACGTTTGTTGGAAGAGTTTTGTAAGCGTCATAATCAGCAATATCAGGCAGAAGACCTGGAGGCGTTACGGGGTGAGCTGGAAGCTCAGTTGGAAGAATTGAGCCTGGGCGCCAATGAAAGTGGTGAACGTCGTATTCAAATACGTCAGGAATTTGAACAGCTCAAGCAAAAAATTCAAGGGCTGACCGCACGGGCACCCGTGTGGTTGGCGGCACAGGAATCCTTGGAGCAGCTGAGTGAACAATGCAATGAAACATTCGAAAATAGTCACGATGTGACTGAATATATGCAGCAATTGCTTGAGCAAGAGCGTGAAATTACGGTTGAACGTGATGATATTGCTGCACAGAAACGTGAACTGGAAAAACAGATTGAACGTTTGAGCCAACCAAGTGGTGCCGAAGATAGCCGATTGCTCGCATTGGCAGAGCGTTTTGGTGGTGTTTTATTGTCTGAAATTTATGACGACATTACCATTGACGACGCACCTTATTTCTCCGCATTGTATGGTCCTGCACGTCACGCAATTGTCGTGCCTGATCTCTCACTACTTCGTCCACATCTGGAAACATTGGAAGATTGCCCGGAAGATCTCTATTTAATTGAGGGAGATCCACAGTCTTTTGATGACAGCGTCTTCCATTTTGAAGAGCAGAAAAACGCGGTTCTGGTGAAATCATCCGATCGCCAATGGCGTTATTCCCGTTATCCTGAAGTTCCATTATTTGGGCGGGCAGCAAGAGAAAGTCGTCTGGAAGCACTCAGCCTTGAGCGTGATACACTGGCAGAACGCTACGCGACACTTTCGTTTGATGTGCAGAAAGTTCAGCGTGCGCATCAGGCTTTCGGTCGTTTTGTCGGTAAACACCTTTCTGTTGTGTTTGATGATGATCCAGAAGCAGAAATTCGTCGTCTGAGTCAGCGTCGTACTGAATTGGAGCGTGAGTTATCGCAATTTGAAACTCAGGCTCAACAGCATCAGCGGAAACTGGTTCAGGTGAAAGAGAGCCTGTCACTATTAAATCGCCTGATTCCACAAATGACGATTTTGTTGGATGAAACCCTGTTTGATCGCGTGGAAACCGTCCGTGAAGAAATGAGTGAGGCTCAGGAAGCTGCGCGTTTCCTGCAACAACACGGTAATGCGTTGGCTAAACTTGAACCGTTGGTTTCGGTCTTGCAAAGTGATCCACAGCAACATGAGCAGTTGCAGAAGGATTATGAGGTTGTGAAACAGAGCCAGAATCAGGCTAAACAACAAACCTTTGCCTTGACGGAAGTAGTGCAACGCCGTGCGCATTTCAGCTATAGCGACTCTGCCGGTATGCTTAACGAAAATGCCGACCTGAACGACAAATTGCGCCAACGCCTTGAACACGCAGAATCTGATCGCAGCCGTGCGCGTGAAAAATTGCGTCAGCAGCAAGCACAATGTGCGCAATTTAACCAAGTCTTGGCATCACTGAAAAGTTCTTATGACACCAAGCAAGATATGTTGAAAGAACTTGAGCAGGAGCTGAAAGATATCGGTGTTCAGGCAGATGCCAACGCCGAAAGCCGTGCCCGTGAACGTCGTGATCAGCTTCACGCTGCTGTGAATGCTAACCGTTCCCGCATTAACCAGCTTGAGAAACAGATCGCGTTCTGTGAAGCGGAAATGGAAAACCTCCAGAAAAAATTGCGTAAATCTGAACGTGATTATTACCAGAAACGTGAGCAGGTGGTTTCTTCCAAGGCGGGCTGGTGTGCAGTTATGCGTATGGTGAAAGACAATGGCGTTGAACGTCGCTTACATCGTCGCGAACTGGCTTATATGGATGGTGATGAGCTGCGTTCAATGTCGGATAAAGCGCTGGGGGCATTGCGTCTGGCTGTGGCCGATAATGAACATCTGCGCGACGCGTTGCGTTTATCTGAAGATCCGAAGCGTCCTGAGCGTAAGATCCAATTCTTCGTGGCGGTTTACCAGCATCTGCGTGAACGTATCCGGCAGGATATTATTCGAACGGATGATCCGGTTGATGCCATTGAACAGATGGAAATTGAATTGGCGCGTTTGACGGAAGAATTAACCGCCCGTGAGCAGAAACTGGCAATCAGTTCCAAGAGCGTGGCAAATATTATTCGCAAAACCATTCAACGTGAACAGAATCGCATTCGTATGCTGAATCAGGGATTGCAGGCGGTTTCTTTTGGACAGGTTGGTGGTGTGCGCCTGAATGTGAATGTGCGTGAAAGTCATTCCCTGTTGTTGGATGTGCTTTCTGAACAGCAGGAACAGCATCAGGATCTGTTCAACAGCCAGCGCTTGACCTTCTCAGAAGCGATGGCAAAACTTTATCAGCGTTTGAACCCGCAAATCGATATAGGACAGCGTTTGCCTCAGACTATTGGTGAAGAATTACTGGATTACCGCAATTACCTTGAGCTGGAAGTTGAAGTCAACCGAGGTTCGGATGGCTGGCTAAAAGCGGAAAGTGGGGCACTTTCTACCGGAGAAGCGATTGGTACGGGGATGTCCATTCTGGTCATGGTTGTACAGAGCTGGGAAGAAGAATCACGTCGTCTGCGTGGTAAAGATATTTCTCCGTGCCGATTGCTGTTCCTTGATGAAGCTGCCCGATTAGATGCGAAATCCATTGCAACACTGTTTGAGTTATGTGAACGTTTACATATGCAGTTAATTATCGCTGCACCGGAAAATATCAGTCCAGAAAAAGGGACAACTTATAAACTGGTACGTAAGATTTTCAATAACCAGGAACATGTACATGTTGTTGGGTTGCGTGGTTTTGGGCAAGATATTCCGGTTACTGAGCAATCACAAATACAGACACAACCTGTGTTGCAAGAATAACTTTATCATTGAATGATATTTCTTCTAAGAAGGGGGCGTATTATGCCCCTTTTTTAATTGGGATAGAACTTGTTTGGATATTTGTCTCCTTGTGCGGTATGTCTCGTTTTGATGTGGTGATAAAGTTTACTATTTCGCACCGTTACTACTAATGTGAAAAAGGAATAACGATGCGTAAAGTTACCCTGCTATTTAGTACAATTGTGCTTGCTTTTGGTTTGAACAGCATGGCACAAGCAAAAGTATTTATGCCTGAGCAAGTTGCTTCAGGCGTTTCTGTGGCAGATTTAGCTCAACGTCATGCGGTACATTGGGTATCTGTAGAGCAGATTAAGCGCAGCCTACAAAACCAGCCAGCAATGGCTGTAGGTTTTGATATCGACGATACCGTACTGTTTTCAAGTCCAGGTTTTTATCGTGGTAAATCGGAGTACTCACCTAATGACAATAGTTATCTGAAAAATCCGGCATTTTGGGAAAAAATGAATAATGAATGGGATAAATTCAGTATACCCAAAAAGATCGGCATTGAACTGGTTCAGATGCACTTAAAGCGGGGGGATGATATTTATTTCATTACAGCGCGTACAAAAACTAAGACAGAGGCAGTGACCAAATACTTACAGCAAGACTTACATATTCCAGTCGATAAAATGAATGCCGTTATTTTTACGGGTGATGAACCAGGTAAAAATAACAAAATTCGTTGGATGAAAGAGCATAATTTGAAGATTTATTATGGCGATGCAGATACTGATATTGCTGCCGCTCGTGCGTTGAATATTCGTGGGATCCGTATTCTGAGAGCATCAAACTCGTCTTATCAGCCTCTGCCTAAAGCTGGCCGTTTTGGAGAAGAAGTCGTTATTAATTCTGAGTATTAATCTTAAAATTCAATGCAATATACTCTGATTTTATACGCGTTACCTTTCAAGTTGCTCATTATAAGACAACATAACTCATTGTTTCTACCTGCTTCGCGGGGAGAAACAACATGCATCTTGAGGTGAGATGGGTAGAAGCCATTATAATTTAAATTATTATGATGGAAATTTTATTCTTCCATATGAAAGGTTAAAACCACCGACTTTAGTCGGTCAGCTTTAGCTGCAATACTGTGTTGTACTGGAGGTGCAACATGGATTACAGATACGGCAGTCAC
>NZ_JADEUF010000092.1 GCF_015163655.1 Xenorhabdus griffiniae
CTATTAATATTATACCTATGAAGTTTTATCTGATATATCGATAAAAAAGGTTAAATGATTATTTTCTCACTTTCTCTAAAATTTATTTATAAAGAAAATCGATAGCAATCTTTGAAAAGAGAAATGCTGCCAATATAAAAATAACGTTGGTTTTCTGTGAATCATTAGTAAATAAAGTTGAATCCATGGAAGAGAAGAATTAGTAACGCCTGTTACATTTTAAATGTCGTTGACGTCACTAATTATTTAGATTTTTTTTGACAAATAGCAAAGTTAGTTTGACTTAAGTATTACCAGATGACGCTGTTCATCTAACTCTGTGACTTGGAGAGGAACAACCGTGTCGAGCACAATCCCTGTTGGCAATTGAGTCAATTCATCTTCTGGCAGTACACCTTTCAAAGCATAAAAACGCCCTTCACGTGGTTTAGGAAGATGGTTGCACCATGACAGCATATCTTGCAGTGAAGCAAATGCACGGCTAATCACCCCATCAAAAAGAGGTTCAGGAATAAATTCTTCAACCCGACTCTGTACCGGCTCAATATTGGTCAAGCCTAATTCATGTTGAACCTGGCGCAAAAAGCGAACGCGTTTTCCCAAACTATCCAATAAAGTGAAATGGGAATCTGGACGTACAATTGCCAGTGGAATGCCTGGCAAGCCAGGCCCAGTTCCAACGTCAATAAAACGCGTTCCATGCAGGAATGGATTAACAACAATGCTATCCATAATATGCCGAACCAACATCTGTTTTGGATCACGGACAGATGTCAGGTTATAAGCCTTGTTCCATTTATTCAGCATGTCAACATAGGCAATGAGCTGCTGTTTTTGTAGCAGTGATAACTTAATGTCAGTTTTCGCCAGCAGTGATTCCAATTTATTAAGCAAAATCTGTCCCCTTAGGCGCTACGACGCAATAGACCTTGTTTTTTCAGCCATACCAGCAAAATAGAAATTGCGGCTGGAGTGATGCCTGAAATCCGCGAAGCTTGACCAATTGAACTTGGTTTATGGTCATTCAGTTTTGCAATAACTTCATTGGAAAGCCCGCTCACTTGTTGATAATCCAAATCAACAGGTAATGCGGTATTTTCATTACGTAACTGTTTTTCGATCTCTTCTTGCTGACGGGCAATATAGCCTTCATATTTCACTTGAATTTCAACCTGATCCGCAGCCTGAGGCTCAGTCAGCCCAGGTGAAAAACGAGGTAACGACGTTAACAATTCATAATTCATCTCAGGGCGACGCAGCAAATCTTCACCGTTGGCTTCTTTTGACAGCGGTGTTTTTAGCATCTGGTTGATATCCTCTAAGTTATCAGAGTGAGGATGTACCCAGATATTACGCAGGCGCTGGCGTTCCTGTTCGATCATTTCAAATTTGCGGCAGTAATGTTCCCAACGGAGATCATCTACCAAACCAAGTTGGCGACCTTGTTCAGTCAGTCGAAGATCCGCATTGTCTTCACGCAGCATCAGACGATATTCAGCACGGGAGGTGAACATGCGGTAAGGCTCTTTAGTGCCAAGTGTGCATAGATCATCGACCAAGACGCCAATATAAGCCTGATCACGGCGTGGGAACCAACCTTCTTCACCATAAGCATAGCGTGCTGCGTTAAGACCAGCCAGTAATCCTTGCGCTGCTGCTTCTTCATACCCTGTAGTACCATTGATCTGGCCAGCAAAGAACAGACCGTGAATAAATTTACTTTCCAGTGTTTGTTTTAAATCACGTGGATCGAAAAAGTCGTATTCGATCGCATAGCCAGGGCGAATAATACGGGCAGTCTCCATGCCTTTCATGGAGTGAACAATTTGCATCTGAACATCAAATGGCAAACTGGTAGAAATACCGTTTGGATAGATTTCGTTACTGGTCAATCCTTCGGGTTCCAGGAAGATCTGGTGAGCGTTACGATCCGCAAAACGCATAACTTTGTCTTCGATGGAAGGACAATAACGAGGGCCGATCCCTTCGATGATCCCCGCATACATTGGACTGCGATCCAAGTTATTGCGGATCACTTCATGAGTTTTTTCATTGGTATGTGTGATGTAGCACGGGATCTGCCGTGGGTGTTGATCGACATTACCCATGAATGAAAATACGGGTGTCGGGTTATCACCCAGTTGTTGTTCAAGCTGGCTAAAATCAATGGTGCGTGCATCAATGCGAGGTGGTGTGCCTGTTTTCAAGCGAGCTACGCGCAGGGGCAGTTCACGTAAACGATGAGACAATGAGATCGCAGGAGGATCACCTGCTCGTCCTCCACTGTAGTTTTCTAATCCGATGTGAATTTTTCCATCGAGGAAAGTTCCCACTGTCAGGACTACAGATTTAGCTTTAAATTTCAATCCCATACGAGTAACAACACCGGTAACAGTGTCGTTTTCAACAATGAGATCTTCAACGGGTTGCTGGAAGATCATTAAGTTAGGTTGATTTTCCAGTGCTGTTCTTACAGCTTGTCGGTAAAGTACTCGATCCGCTTGTGCTCGTGTTGCTCGAACAGCTGGGCCTTTGCTGGCATTGAGTGTTCTAAACTGAATACCGGCTTGATCCGTGGCTTTTGCCATTAGGCCACCAAGTGCATCGATCTCTTTTACCAGATGCCCTTTACCGATCCCACCAATGGCTGGATTACATGACATCTGGCCCAAAGTATCAATATTGTGAGTCAGTAGTAAGGTTTGACGCCCCATACGTGCGGAGGCCATCGCCGCTTCAGTACCGGCATGACCCCCGCCGATAATGATGACGTCAAAGTGCTCTGGATAAAACATGTGCGAACCTTCAATAGTGAGAATGCTTCATATGCATCAGGGAGAGAATTCTACTCAAGTTTGGACCTCAGACCAAGAGGTGAGAGATCATCATTATTTAAAAGAAGATCTTTTTATTTAAAGATCTCTTTATTGGATCTTTTATTAGGATCACGATCATCTGTGGATAAGTGGATTTTCCATATAAAGATCATAATGCTGTAAAGGATCATTTGTTGTGAATGATCCGTGATCCAACTCAGTATAAGCTGGGATCTAAAAGCCTAGTTATTCACAGCCACTCGATTTAAACTCAGTTGTTAAATGGATAACTACGGGTTAACCCCTGCTTTTCAGATAAGTTATCCACAGCTGATCGTTATATTTTTAATCGGATCAGAGTAACTTTGCCCACTCTTTGACCCATTCTTCAGCCGGATCTTCGGGAATTTCATGTTGCAGAATGTCGATTTCCAATCGATCGCCGATCCGTTTTGCTCCGTGATCTTCCAATAAACGTTCCAGTGATCTTATCGCTCCACAGAAGGTATCATATTCGGAACTGCCGATACCGACGGCACCAAATACGATATTATTGAGATCCGGTTGCTGTTGCGTGATCTCATCTGCCAGAGGCTGGAGATTATCAGGTAAGTCCCCAGCCCCGTGCGTGGAAGTGACTACAAGCCATAATCCTTCAAGTGGAAGATCTTCCAACGAGGGACCATGAAGTATCTCTGTTGCAAAGCCATCATTTTCTAAGATCTCAGCGATATGTTCAGTAACGTATTCGGCGCTACCCATTGTGCTGCCGCTGATTAAGGTTATTGTGCTCATCATGATCCTTGCTAAATTAAAGAATAACTATTGTACGCAGTGAATCTACTGGGATCTACCTGTGGATAATGTGGTTAACTGGTTTTTCGTTTTAAGGTTTTATTGTCCTCATTATCGGGTTTTGCAGGGAGATCAACGTTTCTGTTGACTGGATTTCGTCAATCGTCTGGATCTTGTTGATAAGTACATCTTGAAGAGCTTCAATGGATCGGCACATGACTTTAATGAAAATGCTGTAGTGCCCTGTGGTGTAATAAACTTCAACGACTTCATCAAGCATATCGAGTTTCTTCAATGCTGCCGGATAGTCTTTGGCGCTTTTCAATATGATGCCGATAAAGCAGCACACATCAAACCCCAGTTGTTTGGCGCTGATATCGACTCGAGTCCCCGTAATGATCCCTGATTGTTTCATTTTTTCTACGCGGACATGAATGGTTCCAGGGCTTACTGCGAATTTTTTGGCTAATTCTGCGTAAGGTGTACGTGCGTTCTCCATTAAAGCGTGAAGTATGTCACGGTCTAAATTATCGATCTGATAAATTTCCGCCATTTTTAACCCCTGTTTTTGAATAATATTCATTTTTATAGTGTAAAAATTATCATTTATAAATCTTATGCAATATTTTTATTATCAGATATTGAATTTGTACCTCATTTTGTTGCTTAATCTATATCAACAGGTCACAGGGCCACTAAAAATTTTGAGAGTTGCATCATGAAAACATCCTTTATTGAAAAACAACAGCAGATTAGTTTTGTTAAATCATACTTTTCCCGTCTGTTAGAGAAAAAACTTGGCTTAATCGAAGTTCAAGGTCCTATTTTGAGCCGTCTTGGTGATGGTACTCAGGACAACTTATCTGGCCATGAAAAAGCAGTTCAGGTGAAAGTGAAAACTTTGCCGGACGACACCTTTGAAGTGGTTCATTCTCTGGCGAAATGGAAACGTAAGACATTAGGTCGCTTTGGTTTTCAATCTGAGCAAGGATTGTATACTCACATGAAAGCTCTGCGTCCTGATGAAGATCGCTTGACACCTATCCACTCTGTCTTTGTTGATCAGTGGGATTGGGAGAAAGTGATGGGTGAAGGTCAGCGTTCACTCGATTATTTAAAACAGACAGTAGGTAAAATCTACGAAGCAATAAAAGAAACACAACAAGCGGTAAGTAAGGAATTTGGTCTGGCACCGTTCCTGCCAGATCAAATTCACTTTATCCACAGTGAAGAGCTTCTGAAACGTTACCCTGGTCTGGATGCGAAAGGTCGTGAACGTGAGGCTGCCAAAGAGTTTGGTGCTATTTTCCTGATGGGGATTGGCGGTAAGTTGTCTGATGATCAGGCTCACGATGTACGCGCGCCGGATTATGACGATTGGACTACACCAAACTGTGATGGCTTCTTTGGCTTAAACGGTGACATTATTGTCTGGAACCCAGTTTTACAAGATGCCTTTGAAATTTCTTCTATGGGTATCCGTGTTGATGCAGAGACGTTAAAGCGTCAGCTGGCACTGACTGGTGATGAAGATCGTCTGCAATATGATTGGCACCAGGCTCTGATCAAGGGGGATATGCCACAATCTATCGGTGGTGGTATCGGGCAATCCCGTTTGGTGATGTTGCTGCTGCAAATGGCACATATCGGTCAGGTTCAGTGCGGTGTCTGGTCACCTGAGATCATTGAATCCGTTGAAGGTGTACTGTAAGTTTTAATTTCGCCACTTTCTTCGTAAACGGCTTGTAAGCCCGGTATCAAAACGCCAGATATGGTCGAATATCTGCATAATATCGGGCTTTCCATAGTGGGAAAGGGAGACCGCATGGAAGCGGTGTTGTTGATGCTGTTGCAGATTTTTTATCTGATGGATTAGGGAGCCTGGCAAGCGTTGGGCAATGAAATCTGAAATAACAACAGCATCAGCATCTTCCCAACTATTTTCTTGCATTTTTTCAACGGTGGAATTTAAACAAGATGCCAGATCGGTTCCCCCCCTAAAGGTTTGTCCCAGAAAATGCATGGCTTGGGTGAGCCCATCCGGTGATGTTAAGTCATAATGAATAAGTTGTGTTGAAAACAACATAATATGACAATGACGATTATCCGCTAGTGCAATACGCATCAAAGCCAGACAGAATGCTTTTGCACACTGTTCATTAAACCCCCCCATTGAGCCGGATGTATCAACACAAACCATAAATGGTCCCCGAGGCTGTTTTTCATTGTGGTAGTGTGTCATGGGTTTGAGTGTAGTTTTGGCTTGCCAGTCGTCCCCTTGCAGGCGATACGATAGTAATTTTTTCTCCCCCAGCCGCCGATAAAATTCGTATTCCAACTCTTCAATACCCAGCATAGCCATCTCGGTAGGTAATAACCTTAAGATATCGTCGCTTTGCCTAATTCCGCTAATTTGCTCAGGTATCGTATCTGGCACTCTTTCAAGTCGGGTAAATGGCTCCAGGATGGGGTTTTCTTTAGGAATTGCTTTTGCTGTCTGACTGCGGCCAAGTAATTGTGCTAGTTTTTCCAGCTCAGCTTGCTGTTCAAGAAAGTCAGCATAACGGGTAAATAGTTGTATATTTTTCGTGGTTAGGTGAAGTTGTCCTTTACTCATATCCCATAATCGTCCTGCTGCGTGATCATTGTGATCAAATATGGGATCAAGGGTGCCACAGAGTGTTAATCGCTTCTGGATCTCTGTAAGGAGTTGCTCTTTTTCTTGTTCTAATAGTGTCTTGTTAAATGCCGTCGCTTGCAGGATCAAGCTGAGGCGCCAGCGTTGGATAAACAGTATTTGTCCTGAAGAGGTGTATTCAGAGAATGCTTTGGATAGTGTATCGGCTTCTTTGGTAAAGGGAGATTCGAGTTGTTGAAGTTTCTCTACGATGTTAGGTAACTGCCGATAGAATTCTGTCGTGTTAATTGTCAGTATATATTGGTATAACTGAAACTCTTCGGCCAATGGAGCGGGGATCGGCGTCTCTTTTATTTTTTGCCGCAATATTTGCTGCCATGCAGGAAGATCTTGCATAAATGCTTGTCTAAGTCTTGGATGTTTTTTAAAGAAAATAACTAACTGAGGAGCACTCAGCAGTATCAAGATGATCTCTTCGATCAGCTCCCCTTCATTGACAGAGAGCAAGAGATCAAGTGTGGCTAGTGTTAACATATTTTTATTCCATTTTTGATCTTAATTGTTTCTGCTTTTCAGTTAATTGCAGGAAACTCTGTTCAATGTTGGCAAGCCAATGTTCTTCGACAAATAAACAGGGTTGATGTTGGTTGAATAAATTACGTTGTTGTTGAATTTCATCACCGATGGATATCAGCTTTTCATGCCATTTTGTATCGGTGTTTTTGGCGGGGCCAGATAGACAGAGAACAGCGCTATTGCGGCTAATATCCAGCACTGTAAGCTGGTTCTTTTCATTAATTTCTGCCGTGATAGTTTGAGGAAAACCAATGCCATTTAAACAAGCAGAGAGTTCTCCTGTATTATTTTTTAAGGTGTTTTCCAGTGATTTTTTATCTATTTCGATGAAATTGACTTCAATATTATGCATGTGTAATGAAGGATGTAAAAACAGGATCAATTTTTTATCTGCAATATTTTCAGGCAGTGAATAGGAAGCTTTGCGGCCAAGCAGAGATAATTTGGCGACTAATTGCAGGGGATGGTCATTTTCGTCTTGGTTGGACTGTACCCATTGTTGGTATAACTTCTCTATTTTTTGCATGAGTGAATGTTGTCGATAAGCTTGTTCTGTCAATAAGACATGCAAAAATTGGGACAAGAGTTTTAAGCTATTCAAATCGTGCCATAGGCAATCTTTTAACAGCACAATATCTAACGGAGATATCTCATTTCTGCCACTGAAAAAGGCACTGGCTTGCAGTAAACGGATGGATTTTTTCCAACGGCGATCTGAGACATCAGTCGTACTTTCAGTCGCATTTACTTGTTGGCGTAATTGATAAATCAGTTCGAAGATATGATCTGGCAGGGATATCTGATTGATCTTGTTTTGCCATTGCTGGAATTCATCATCGGTGATTTGAATATGGGCAGGTACAGGATTGTCATTTTCATTGTTTCGGTCAGTCAGCAAAGCTCGAAAATTTTTCTTTTCCTGGATCTTGTCTAGCCAGAGTCGGATCAACATGCGATCGTAAAGTGCTTCCAGACTGCTATCACTCTCTGGGAGTTCATTGGATGCGGTAACCAGTAAACGCATTGGTAGCTGTTCTTCCTGGTTGCCATTTCTGAATTTCTTTTCATTAATCGCGGTGAGTAACGTATTCAAAATGGCGGGACCTGCTTTCCAAATTTCATCTAAAAAAACGATTTCGGCTTCGGGCAAATACCCTTCGGTAAGGCGCAGGTAACGTCCCTCATCTTTGAGTGCTTGAATGGAAAGGGGACCAAAGATCTCTTCTGGGGTGGAAAAACGGGTCATCAGGTACTCAAAAGCGTGGGCGTTTTGAAACGCAAACTTGAGCCGACGTGCGATAAGGCTTTTAGCTATTCCTGGTGGCCCAAGAAGGAAAATACTCTCTCCACATAAAGCGGCCAGCAGGCACAGGCGAATGGCTTGCCGTCGTTCATATAGCCCGCTTTCTAGATACTGACTTAATAGGGATATTTTCTCGACCAATCGCATAGTATTTACACCAAGGCTGAATAATTACCTGCCTTTATTTATAGATAAAATTCACTCTATGCAAAGATTTTGGTGATAATTTATTAAGTTCAGTGGCGTGTTTTAAAAAATCGATTCAGCTTAACTTATTCAATAAGTTAGTTTTTTTCTGTTTATTATCACCTTCTAAAACGTTTCAATGATGATCACATTTTCGTATTAATCATGTTGTCTTTGATAGTGAGCTTTATATGATGACCTCTTAGCGAAACGTTTCGCTAAGGGGCTTATAAAAAAGAAAACTATCCCATATCTACCCAAAGAATTGATTTAGCGCTAACCCAGGGAACACCAGATTTGTCTTCAATGTTGTTATTTAGAAAGTACAAATTGAAGCAGCCAAAATGGCTGCTTCAATTATTGAACACAATTAGCTAATACATGAGCAAATCATCAAGTGTATTGTTGCTTTTTGAAATACAACAGGGAAATGCAATTGCGATAAAGTATGTCAGTCATAGCATTCTGAAAGAGAAAAGAGTCACTTTCTGAGGTTATTATGAAGCCATTACTGGAGTTAAAGGGAATTGACAAGGCTTTTCCTGGGGTAAAAGCATTGTCAGGAGCTGCACTACGGGTCTATCCCGGGAAAGTGATGGCGTTAATCGGTGAAAATGGTGCCGGCAAGTCTACGATGATGAAAGTTTTGACCGGTATTTATACAAAAGATGCTGGCACGATCCGCTATCTTGGGCAAGATGTAGCTTTCTCTGGTCCCAAATCCTCTCTGGAATCGGGTATTGGCATTATTCATCAAGAATTAAACCTCATTCCTCAACTAACGATCGCTGAAAACATTTTTTTGGGTCGTGAATTCGTCAATAAATTGGGTTTTATCAACTGGAAAAAAATGTATGAAGAAGCCGATAACTTGTTGAGGAGACTAAATATCCGTTACAGCAGCCATCGGTTTGTTTCTGAATTGTCCATTGGTGAACAACAAATGGTAGAAATTGCCAAGGTACTGAGTTTCCAATCCAAAGTTATCATTATGGATGAACCTACAGATGCCTTGACGGATACAGAAACTGAATCCTTGTTTCATGTCATACGGGAACTGAAGGCACAAGGCTGTGGCATTGTCTATATTTCTCATCGCTTGAAAGAACTTTTTAAAATTTGTGATGATGTGACGGTATTGCGTGATGGCCAATTTATTGGTGAACAGCCTGTCAATGCTCTGAATGAAGAGCGATTGATTGAAATGATGGTGGGGCGCAAGCTTGGTGAGCAATACCCTCGCTTGGTTCTACCGCGTGGTAAAAAGCGGTTAGAGATTAGAAACCTGTCTGGCTCTGGGATCAAAAATGTCAGTTTTTCCCTGTATAGCGGCGAGATTTTGGGAATATCTGGTTTGATGGGCGCTGGTCGTACTGAGTTGATGAAGGTTATATACGGGGCATTGTCGAAAACTGAAGGTCAGATCTTGCTGGATGGAAACCCCCTAACTATCCGAAATCCACAAGAAGGAATGGCTAATGGTATTGTCTACATCTCAGAAGATCGTAAGCGTGATGGATTAGTCTTGAGCATGTCTGTTAAAGAGAATATGTCTCTAACCTTTTTGCCTTTTTTCAGTAAAAATTTCTATCGCTTGCACCATTTGGCGGAAAAAAAGTCCGTTGCTGATTTTATCAAGTTGTTCAATATCAAAACTCCCTCTATGGAACAACCTATTAGTTTGCTTTCTGGTGGCAATCAACAAAAAGAGGCTATTGCCCGTGGGTTGATGACTTGTCCAAAAGTCTTAATCCTTGATGAGCCAACCCGAGGCGTAGATGTCGGGGCAAAAAAAGAAATCTATCAGTTTATCAACCAGTTTAAAAAAGAAGGCTTGAGCATCATTTTGGTTTCTTCTGAGATGTCTGAAGTGATGGGAATGAGTGACCGTATTCTGGTTATGCATGAAGGAAGTATTAGTGGGGAATTTAATGCGAACGAGGTTTCTCAGGAAGAGTTGATGGCCGCTGCCTTTGGCAAGTAGTTCATAGGTACATAATCTACAGGCATATAATTTATCGACAAACAAAACTACAGTGAATTAAAAGAAAATGGTCAAGGGAATCGATATGAATTCTAATACAGGGTCAGCCTCCCGACGTTGGTTTACGAAAACATGGTTGATGGAACAAAAATCACTTATTGCATTATTAACGCTGATTGCGGTTGTTTCTTTCTTTAGCCCTAACTTTTTCACATTGAATAACCTCTTTAACATCCTTCAGCAAACATCTGTTAATGCAATCATAGCTGTGGGAATGACATTGGTGATCTTGACTGCGGGGATTGATTTATCTGTCGGTTCCCTGTTGGCATTGACAGGAGCAATAGCTGCATCAATGGTAGGTAGTGATGTTAATGCATTAGTGGCTGTTGCCTGTGCATTGACACTGGGAGCAGCTGTTGGGGCGTGTACTGGCGTTATTGTTGCAAAAGGCAAAGTTCAGGCATTTATTGCAACATTGGTCATGATGTTGTTATTGCGTGGTATCACCCGTGTTTATACCGATGGTAGCCCGATCAATACAGGTTTCAGTGAAAATGCAGATCTATTTGTCTGGTTTGGTATTGGCCGTCCATTGGGAGTACCGACTCCCGTCTGGATTATGCTGATTATTTTTGTTGTTGCATGGTTCATCCTCTACCATACGCGCCTTGGTCGTTATATTTACGCTTTAGGTGGGAACGAACTTGCAACACGTTTATCAGGTATTAATGTTGATAAAATAAAAATAATCGTTTATTCCCTATGTGGTTTATTGGCAGCATTGGCCAGCATTATCGAAGTTGCACGATTATCTTCTGCTCAACCGATGGCTGGGAGTGGTTATGAGTTAGATGCTATTGCTGCTGTTGTGCTAGGAGGAACCAGTCTGGCTGGAGGTAGAGGACGGATTGTTGGCACACTGATTGGTGCGCTGATTTTAGGCTTTTTAAATAATGGATTGAACTTATTAGGTATTTCTTCCAATTACCAGATGATCGTCAAGGCAGTTGTTATTTTACTGGCGGTTTTGGTTGATAACAAAAGCAGTAAATAATCTCTCTCACCCTACAGGAAAAAATAATATGAAAATGAAGAAGCTGGTAACCATTCTCTCTGTCATAGCATTGAGTGCCACTATAAGTGCTAATGCACTGGCGAAAGATAGCATAGCATTGGTTATTTCAACCCTGAATAACCCTTTTTTTGTCACAATGAAAGATAGTGCACAAAAAGAGGCTGATAAGCTGGGATATAACTTGATTGTACTTGATTCTCAGGATAATCCGGCAAAAGAATTGGCCAATGTGCAGGATTTGACGGTTCGTGGCATAAAATTGATGTTAATTAACCCAACCGATTCGGATGCCGTTGGTAATGCAGTGATCATGGCAAATAAGGCGAATATTCCGGTTATTACTCTTGACCGCTCAGCGTATAAGGGCAGTGTTATTAGCTATATTGCTTCTGACAGCCGTTTAGGCGCCAAAATGGCAGCTGATTTTATTGCCAAGAAATTAGGTAATAATGTTAAGGTCATTCAATTAGAAGGTATTCCAGGAACTTCAGGTGCACGTGAACGTGGTGAAGGTTTTGGTCAAGTAGCCCAAAAGCACAAATTCAATATGTTGGCTAGTCAGCCCGCTGATTATGATCGCACAAAGGGGATGAATGTCATGCAAAACTTACTGACAGCTCACCCGTCAGTACAAGCTGTTTTCGCTCAAAATGATGAAATGGCTCTTGGTGCATTGCGAGCATTGCAGGCAGCCGGTAAAGAAGATGTGTTGGTTGTCGGATTTGATGGCACTGACGATGCTCTTAAAGCTGTACAGAGCGGTAAATTGGGAGCAACGATCGCACAGCGTCCGGATCAAATGGGTATCATCGGCGTTCAGGCTGCGGACAAAGTGCTAAAAGGTGAAAAAGTAGATGCCATCATTCCGGTTGAGCTGGAATTAGTTGTGAAGAAATAATTAACCTTATTTTTGCAGTCATTAAAGCTAATGGCTGCATGATTTTCACACAGGAATCAATGTAATGAGTATGGCAAAATTGGTTGTGATGGGTAGCATCAATGTAGATCACATATTGAGCCTCAACTCTTTTCCTCAACCAGGGGAAACAGTGAGGGGAGAGCAGTATAAGGTTGCCTTTGGAGGAAAAGGAGCAAATCAGGCCGTTGCTGCTGGTCGCTGTGGTGCGGACATTACATTTATTGCTTGTGTTGGCCAAGATGATGTTGGCATACGTGTTTGCCAACAGTTGGCGAAAGATAACATCAATACTTCCTCAATTGAGGTGATTGAAGGAGAAACAACGGGCGTTGCTCTGATTTTTGTCAATCAGCAGGGTGAGAATGTTATTGGTATTAATGCAGGGGCGAATGGGAGACTAACTCCTGATTATTTCCTTCGTCATGATCAAGTTGTCAAAGAAGCTGATGCATTGTTATTGCAGCTTGAAACGCCATTGGAAACAGTGCAACTTGCTGCTGAAACGGCTAAGAAGCATCATGCCAAAGTGATCTTGAATCCAGCACCTGCACAGAAAATCTCGGATCGATTGCTTTCGCTGGTAGATATTATTACGCCGAATGAAACCGAAGCCGAGTATTTGACTGGCATCGCCGTAAAAGATGATGTTGGGGCGGAAAAAGCCTCGCAGGTTTTACATGATAAGGGTATAGAAACAGTCATTATCACATTGGGTAGTCGAGGCGTATGGCTAAGTGAAAAAGGTAAGGAAGGTAAAATTGTTCCAGGGTTTACAGTAAAAGCAATCGACACAATTGCTGCTGGGGATACATTTAATGGCGCTTTGGTAACGGGATTGCTGGAAGGAAAAGAGATGTTATCGGCGATCCACTTTGCTCATGCTGCAGCTGCGATTGCCGTTACACGTGAGGGAGCGCAACCTGCGGTTCCATGGCGAAATGAAATTGATGCATTTCTATTTGAACAGGATTAATCGTGACTACCATGAAGGACGTTGCTCGTCTGGCGGGTGTATCAACATCAACAGTTTCTCATGTGATTAATGGCAATCGTTATGTCAGTGAAAGCGTGAAAAAGAAGGTCAATGCAGCGATTGAGGAATTGAATTATGCGCCGTCTGCTTTGGCAAGGAGCTTGAAAGTCAAGCAAACTAAAACTATTGGTATGTTGGTTACAGCCAGTGATAACTCTTTTTATTCCGAAGTTGTCAGAAGTGTCGAAGGCAATTGTTACGAACGGGGATATAGTTTAATTCTGTGTAATACTGAGGGTAGTGTTACCCGTATGATTCGCAGTATGGAAACACTATTGCAAAAACGTGTCGATGGCCTTCTGATTATGAGTTCCGAACATAAATTGCTATCCAAAGATTTTCTATTGCGATACCCGCTAGTACCAATAGTGACATTGGATTGGTCTCCTTTTGATGCCTCTAGTGATGTTATTAAAGATAACTCTCTGTTCGGAGGCGAATTAGCCACATCTTATTTGATTAATCGTGGGTTTCGCAAAATTGCCTGTATCGCAGGCTCACAGAATACATCTCTTTCTCGTCAGCGTCTGGCTGGATATCGAAAAGCAATGAGAAATGCTCAACTTGAGATCCCCGATGGTTATGAAATCCACAGTGATTATGAATTTGCGGGAGGATTGTTATCAATGAAAAAACTCCTCCAATTACCTGAAATTCCCGAAGCAGTTTTTGCGGGAAATGATGCTATGGCGATTGGCGTTTATCAGGCTTTATATCAGGTAGGGCTTGCTATTCCTAGAGATATTTCTGTTATTGGATATGATGATATTGCTATAGCTTCCTATTTGACACCTCCTTTGACGACAATTCATCAACCAAAAGATGAGTTAGGTAAGTTAGCTATAGATATGCTGCTCTATCGAATGGATAATCCAGATAGTGAACCGAAACAATTAGTACTGACTCCGAAACTTATTGAGCGCGATTCTGTAGGTCAGCGTTGATAACATCATTTTTTAGGTTGCTTTTTCTTAACTAAATTGCTGCCGTCCTCTTTATTTAAAAGCAAAAAGATAAAAGCAGAAGCAAAAGTAATCGTACCTATTGTGATAAATGTATATTGAAAGTGTTCTATTGTAGAACCAGAACTCATTGACTCATAAAATCGCAGGACTGCCGCACTGACGGTTACTCCAAAACTGATAGATAATTGCTGAGTGACTGCTAATAGGCTGTTACCGGCACTTGCATTGTTATCATTGAGATCAGCTAGGGTAATTGTATTCATAGCTGTGAACTGTGTGGACATTACCATTCCCAATATAAAAAGAGGAATTATCAAAAATATGATAGGAAGTTCCGGTGTCTGTAGCGAAAATTGTGAAATCATTACACCAATAATAATCGTGATCCAAAAAAGGGTGTTTCGATAGCCAAAGCGGGTCAATATATTGGTGACAAAAGATTTGGCTAAAATTGAACCAATTGCGTTTGGCGCCATCATGATGCCAGCAATGACTGCTGAAAATCCAAACCCCACTTGTAGCATCAAAGGAATAATAAATGAAAGCGAGCCAGTGCTTAACCGAGTAGCAATATTACTGGCAATGCCGATTGAAAACGTGCGTGTTTGGAATAATTGGAGGTCAATAAGGGGATTTGAGTGTCTTTTGGCATGGAAGATATACCCCAATAACATAATGATGCCGCAAAAAAATAAAGCGGGGGGAATATAACCAGAGAATGAATGATCCCCAAATAAGTCAAAGCTGACTGAAATCGTTACCAAGCCCATACTAAACAGCATGAATCCCAGAAAATCGAAAGGGCATTTGGGCATCGTTAAATTGGGCATATTCTTTCTGGCGTAAATGATACCTAATAAGCCAATGGGAATATTGATGATGAAGATCCAATGCCATGTTGCATAAGTTACTAACAACCCACCGAGCATGGGACCTAAAATCGGGCCAAGTAGCCCTGGCATGGTGACAAAATTCAAAATAGGTAGCAATTCGCTACGTGGATATGTTCTTAGTAAAGTCAGGCGAGCAACAGGCATCATCATAGCCCCACCTATACCTTGAATAACGCGGGATACAACTAAGAAAGAGAGATTGTGTGACAGTGCACAAGCAAGTGAGCCTAAAGAAAAGAAGGAAACAGCATAAATGAATACTGTACGAGTGCCAAACCTATCAGCGAGCCAACCGCTTACGGGAATTAGCATCGCTACAGTTAAAGTATAACTGACAATGGCAGGTTGCATTGCCAGTGGAGAGTGATTAAGACTTTTTGCAATCGCCGGTAGTGCAGTGTTAAGAATTGTGGCATCTAAAGACTGCATAAAAAAAGCTATCGCCGCAATCCAAGGTAACCTCGACATACTGCGTGCGGATTTGACCATTAGATACCCCGTTTATTTTTTTAATGGTAGTGAGTACATAATATCTTACTATATCAAACTCAAGCTATTTCTTGGTTGTTAATCAAGCAATAACTTCCTCTAAGGCCAATTAACAGTTGCCCTAGGCAATTGCACAACAATCATTGTATAAGAACTTTATCGGTATGATTGTTGTTTAAGGCATCAATTTTAGGATGTAAAATACGCATAATTACCATTTCTGTTGAAAAAAACCACGAACAGAAAAAAAATTCAAAAAAAACTATTGCCAGCGCCGTAAAACTCCCTATAATGCGCCACCACTGACCGACGCTGAGCTGAAACACGCCGCGAAGGCCGGTGAGAGAAAAGGGAAAATAATCACTTGACTCTCAAGGCGAAAAGCGTAA
>NZ_JADEUF010000093.1 GCF_015163655.1 Xenorhabdus griffiniae
GACCCTGCCGGGCGTAAATCCTGCACATTCCCGTCACCATCAATCTGCGCAATCGCAAACACATAATGCGGATAGCCCGCGGCATCTACGTAGTTTTTTAACTCATTAGATGCCGTAATTTTAACAACCGTTTGCCACTGGCTCACCAAATTACCCTGGTAGCTAAAATCCGCATACACGCGGGTATGGCGCAGGCTGTTTAACGTCTGGTCAAATTCCAGCCCCCCACGCAGCCCGCCGACATAGGCCAGCCCCTTTTTCACAAGGTATTGTTCGCCCTGACGCACCACGGCAAAGCCCTCACCGAAGAACGCGGCTTCGCCGTAGCTGTCGGTATTGATCAAACGCTGCATCTCGTCGATACCCGATAAGCGGGCGGTAAAATCAATCTGCCAGGTTTCCGCCGTGGTGGTGATAGCGGTCTCAAGGGCTGCGCCATCAAACTCCAGCAAGAAAGAGCGGGTGAGCACATTGCCCTGCAATCCGTTGGCGGTCTTGATTTTCTTCTGGGTTGGCGCATGGGTGATCATACCGATAACACCCGATGCCTTATTAAGCAGGCCAATCCAGTTAAAATCAAAATGACCGACTTCCGTACCCAGTGTGACGCTGTAGGCCACGGCGTTCTCGGAGGCCAACCCGGTTTTATTGACCGCTTGACGGTGCACGATGTGGTTTTGTGCCGGCAATTTCTCATCACGGTTGATGGGTTGCGCGGGATCTAACTCCGGTACATAAGCAAAGACAAACTCGTCCAGTACCACGGGATTGCCCGCGGCGACTTGTTGTGCCTTCCATTTTTCAAAGTCCAGGGTAATCACTGAGGACATGTTTTATTTCCTTATAATGACGCACCGTAGGTCACGTTCGGTGCGGTACGTTCCTTGAGGCTGGCATGGTCACAGACGGCAACGCCTGCAATATGACCGACCCGTAATAACAGGAGTTGAGTCGGGAGGGCGGCGGCATAACAGCAATAGTCTGCGCTCACACTCCCCACACGCATGATTAACTGATTTTTGGCGATCACTTCAAAGCGGTAGCGACGACAGGTGCGGCCATACTGGCGGATGATATTCATCAACAAATCGGGGTTCGCCGCTATCTGGCCGTCACTGAGGCGCAGAATAATCACATCCCAATCGATATCCGGTTGGCGCTCCAGCAATTCCACATAACCCACGCCCAGGCGCTCAAAGATGGCAATAAAGCCTGCAATGCTGCCCGCGTCCCTGGCATTGATAAAGGCATACTTTACCCGCTTGCGAAATAGCGGCAACGGTTCACCGTTAAAGCGCGGGATATCCCGCTGGTACGCCAGCATCGATAACAGCGCTTCGGAGCAGGTTTCCGCATCCAGTTGCGCCAGCGGCCATTTAAGCCAGCCGTAAACGGCCGTCCAGAATGCCCGCGCTGCATTGAACAGTTTGGCGGGTTCGCCCTTATCCATCCATGAAGGTAAGGCCAGCCGCTTAAGTCGCTCCCGAAACTCAGACATTTTTCACCTCCACAGCCAGTGATTGCAGCCGGGGCACACTCAGCTCACTGAGAATGTCACCCAATGAAAAGGTCAGTGATTCAATTTCAGTGAATTCACGGTGCAGCTCACGCCCCAGATTCGAAAATGAAAAGCGTGAGTACGGCCAGGTCTTTTTAACCTGATAGTCCGTATTTTCCCGAAAGGCGCAGCGGATCAAGTCGCTGATATCCGTTTTCAATGTGGCGATTTGTTCCTGGCTGTAGTTCGCCAAATTCGCCACAAACAGCGTGACAGCCAAGGCATGATGCGTTTCCGGCATGGGCAGGCACTGCATATCATCGCCGTGCCCGTGATGCCCCTGATTGGTGATGTAATCATTTACCGCCTCAATAAAGGGCTGACTGGTTACGCCGGAATCTAATAACAGGTAGGCATTGGCCGTCCCTGCCCCACGGGGGGCATCATGCAAAAAGAAGATGCGGTCAATACTTAACCCTGCCACCGTGGCAATCATGCCTCGATACACCGCATCGGTATGATAGTTCCCCACGAGGTTATATTGGTTGCGGCAACGGTCACGCAACTCATCATCGGATTCAGCATCCGCGCCGGGCGTTAACAACCAGCCTTCTTCATTCTGCACCCGTTCAATGCCCGACACGGCCACAGGCAGAATACGAAAATAACCGGGCGCCAGGTTGAACGCCCCGCCCGCGGCGGCGGCTGTCACGGGCAGTAAGGCGCTGCTGACCCCTTCGGCTATTACGACACTTTCCAGGGTGCTGACCCGGTAGATCTCACCATTAATGCGCTCCGTCTGGATCACCGTTCCGGCTGGCACGGTCACCACCGAAGCGCCCGCCGATTTGTAGAAACGGATCACGCCCTGTGCTGCCGATGCAGGCTTACGTTTCAGGTTCACGCCCCAGGCGAACATATCCAGCCATGAGCCGGAGGCCGTGGCGAGATACATATTTTTCAGGGTGACATTGATTAATGCCTCTTTCAGCCACAACACCGGGCGCGTCACAATCGTGTTAATCAACCGCCAGAACGGGGACATACGCGAAGTATTGGTCACCAGGCCCGCTTCATCCACAACCCTGGCAAAGGCATGGCTGATTTCGGCTTCCGTGGTCGGCATCCCGCTGTCACGCAGCACCTTTTCATAATCAATGGTTGGTTTAGTGTCCATGCCCCACACTCACACTCACACGGCCAAAATCGTAAGTTTCCGCTGTGATCCACAATTTCACGGGCGATTCTTCGTTAATAATGACCGTACCCGGAATAATCCGTTCGTCATCTTCAACCAGAATTTCTATCTGGGTGCGAATATCCGCCCGCAGGGTCGGGCTGCGCTCGGCCACCAGTGCCGTGGCAAGGCCGCTTTCCAGAATGGCGTGAACGCAATCCTGACCGACTGACACGCGGTTATGGCAAAATTGCGGCTCATTGCCGGCGTTAAGCGTAAAATTGCCGTCTGTTATCAATAAATCAATGTATTTTGGCTCATCCATAAGCCACCTGTTCCCATTCCGTGAGTTGTGCCGGTGTGACGTTGCCTTTGACATTCAATGTCACATTTTCAATCCGGCGACTGTTATCAATCGATGTCTGGCTATTGCGGTTAAGGTTCTGACTCAACCCGCTTTTACCGATCCCTTTCATTTGCCCGCCCGTAATAACGCGGGATGCCACTTTCTGATTATCTATCGACGGTACTGTGACGGGCTTAGGGATTGACGTGCTGTTCTCAATGGCCTGGGTTTCAATATTCACGCCCGGAATGTAATTGAGTTTTTCTACAATCCAGTCGAATGCTTCACTGAATGACGCTTTGATGCTGTCCCATAAGCCACTAAAAAGATCACTGACACCCCCTGCCATGCCTGATAGCGCATCAGCCAGTGAAAAGTTGCTGAACCAGTTCCAAAATTTGTCCCAGCTTTGCCCAATCGCCCGCAATGCGGCACCCAATAACTGCGCCAGCATACCGACCGCCTGGATCACCCGATTAATCGGCATCATCAACAAGCCGATGGCACCAGACACAATACGCCCAAAAGAGCGACCCGTTTCAGTCACGCCCTGTAACGCTTCATCCGTATATTGGATGGGCGCTAATAAATCGGCAAACCAGCCAAACAGGCTTTTCACCGCTTCCCAGACAAAACCTATCGCACTCCCCAATGCATCAAAGGCGGGCGATAACGGTGCCAGTGCGCCACTGGCGCCACTAAATCCCTGAATAAACCCGTTAATAAACGCCTTAATCGGGTGCCAAAATTTAATGATCGCAATCACCAGGGCAGCAATCACCGCCATAATCGCCAGTACAGGCCAGGTCATGGCCGTAAACCCTGCCGCCGCCGCCCAAGAGGCTATCTTGGTGTAAATCAGGCTGGAACGCACCCAACCTAACATCGCTGTGAGTTTGGTGCTGGCCGCTGCCATAACGCCCATTCTTCCTGTCAATAAGGAAAGCATGAATGCGCCGGAATGCCATAACGGGATCAAGCCCAACCAGATAAAGCGGGAGACACCCATCACGATATTGGCAATCGCCCCTGCCGCGGCAAAACTCAGTATGCCAACTGAGATATACCCGACCCAGCGGGCAATATTGGGAAACAGTTTCAGCCAGCGCACCAGTATCTGACTGGCATTCGCCATCTTGTTGACCAGTGGGGCAATCACCGGTAACAGGGTTGAGCCAATGGCAATACGGATATTTTCCCAAATCGCGTGCAGCCGTTCCCACGGGTTCGCCATCAGTTCGGCCATTTCGCGGGTGCGTTTCATACCATCGTTGGCACCCAGTGCCGTGATGTTCTTGCGCAGGGCGTCAACATTGCTGTAAAGCTGTTTGACCACCACGGCCGAATCACCAAAAGCCTCTTCAATTTCAGCCTGCGCCTTAAGGTTACCTTCAATGCTCTTGCCGTATTTAGCCTGGAGCTTTTCCAGCATGGCCGGCATCGACAGTAATTTCCCCGACGCATCGACAAAACTTAAGCCCAACTTCTTGCCGCTGGCTTCTGCATTCGTGATAAACGACTCATAGGCACCGCTGGATTCACTGCCCAGCGAACGTTGTAATTCCCCCAACACGGCCAATTGTTCATCAATGCCGACACCAAACTGTGTCCCGGCCGCACGGGCCCCTTCCATCTGATCCGCAATATCGGTCATGGACATGCCAAATGTTTTCGACATCACCACCGCCTTGCCCGCCAGTTCCTCAGCAAACTGGAGGTGCCCCACTGCGTTGGCATGACTGGAAAACTGCGCAAACATTTTCCCCATATAACTGGCGGTATCGCTGGCACTGGATTTCAGGGCGGCGGCGGTGGTGTTGGCAATCTGGGTCATCTGAGGCAAATCGCGTTGTGACAACATCCCGATCGCCTTACTGATTTCCGATGCCGACTGCACAAACTCAATGGACGATTTGCCATACCGGGAACTAAATGTCATGGCGTCTTTGGCAACCTTATCCATCACACTGCTGTCAATACCCTGCAAAGACGCCGATTTCAGCGCCTCATCCATTTCAATGGCCGGATCAAGAAAGCCCTTAATAGACCAGAACGACGCAGCCAGTCCCGCCCCGCCTACGGCCAATTTCTCAAAGGCACCCTGGGAAGACTGGGCAAACCCTGACACCGCCGCCTGGGCTTTCGCCAGCGGTTGGGTAATTTTATCAATCAGGCTTAAGGTAAAATCTAATTGCCCACTCATGGTTCACCCTTGAACGCCAATGCAATGCCGTTGGCCGTCGCAATGCGCATATTTTCCCAATAACGATTATCCAGCCAAATAGCACGGGCTAAATTTTCCGTATTATCTTTTTCATGCGGTAAATAATGACGGCGTAATATTAAGGCCTGCTCAAATAAACTTTGGTCAATGGCCTTAACCCGGGCATTTAGTTTTTTATTTCGATTTCCAGTTTAGGCGCATATTCCGAATTGACGCGTTCCACAATTTGCATGGCCGCACCGGGGATTTGCAGGAACTCATCCAGCGCAGCTTTCGAGGCAGGCTGCACGATGCGGCGCAGGTAAGTGACAATCGGCACAATCTTATTATCCAGCGTCATGTCATTAATCATGCTGTTATAAGCAATAATATTTGGTGCAAATTGAATTTCAGTTTCACCAATCATTAAGGTAATAACTTTATTTTCTTTATTCATAATTTAATTCCTTTCTTTTATTGATTTCATCCACTAATTGATTATGTCGTGCGGCACAATGGCCATATATTTGGATATAATCAATCACAATATTAGCTAAATTATTACCGGTCATGCCCGCCAGTCGGGGTAACCGTTCCTGACATTTTGTCAGTACGTTTTCCTGATAAGGTTCGTTCAATGCTTTCGGCTGTCTCGTTGTACATCCTGACAAACTCAGGGCTAACGCACACAGCAGTAAAAACAGGCTTAACCACCTCAGTCCGTATTTCTCGGGGGGCAGCATGGGCGATCTCCTCCAGTTTACCTTCCAGTTGCCGGGCGGAGGCGCTGGAAATGGCCTGCAATTCCTGCCGGAGGTGCTCGCCGGTTTTCGCCGCTGCCCGTGTGATATTCAGTTCCAGGCTGTCACGGTAATAACCATTCACGCGCCCGCCCGCAACAAACGCCAATGCCACGATAAGGAAATAGAGCGTCCGGGCATTGAGCATCATTTCACCCCGTTATGGGTCAGCGAGAAATGGTTGCCATCAGGACGGGAAAAGCGCCCGCCCCATGTACCGCCCAGCGATTCCCAATATTCCCCCAATGGCAAGTACGCCTCACTCTGGGTCTGGTATTTACCCTGGATAAACAGATTCAGATCAACCGCCAGACGCTGGGTATGCAGGCTATTGGCAATGCCCGTCCCTTTTTGCACATTCAGCGCCGCCTGTTCCGGTGTGCGGTAGGCTTCCCCGAACGTCACGCGGTAGCCGCACTCATCCGCCCATAAAATCAGTTGTGCAATCAGTACCGCAAATAACTGCTGTTTTTCACTCAATGTCATTTAACTTCCCTGTCAGTAAGGCGCTGCCGCGCTTCTGTAACCAGACTTCCACTAACTGATAGCCGGCAATCCCGAATGCGCTACCAATACCCGTGACCGCTATTGGGCTGATACCCGGCCACCAAATCAACAAGGCCCCTGCCATCACTGACACCGCCGAACCCAGGATCACACGACCGATAAACAGCCGTAAGGTGATAGGTTCGTGACCGGTCAGCATCTTGCCTAACGCAATCAGTGCCCCCAATAGCACGAGCGTGACAAAGGTTTTTTCATGTTCTTCCATGAACGCCCATCCTTAGCCAATCAGGCTTTGTGTCAGTTCCGCTTCCAGATAGGGAATGCCATTAATGCGCACAAAGTCCGGGCTGGTCACCACAAACTTGACTTTGTGCGTCATGACACTGCCCCCTTTCGGATCAACGTCGAGAATGTCACTGACAATCAGCTTGCAGCCATAGGCTTCGACCTTAATTTCCTCATTGCCCGCCTTGGCATACCACATCAGGTCAACGGGCTGAATGCCGCGCCATGATCCCGCTGCACGTGCCTTGGCGGTGACAATTTCCAGATATTTGGTGCTGAGTTCAATTTCTCCCTCCGCTGCCACATCCCCGGCGATATAACCATCCGGTACGCCCTGCGTCTGCGCGGCGGCGGTGTTGTCGGTAATAGACAGGTTGACCTTTTCAGCATGAACCAGATCCCCGTCCATATTAAAATCAATCGACTGGCCTGAAATACGTTGGCTCATGCGCTTTTCTCCAGCTGGCTATCCAGCAACAAGCTCACTGAAATCCCTTTCGGGCATTCATAAGTGCGGATAGTGATATAAATTTCCACCGTGTTTTTATTGCGCCAGGTAATAGCGACATCGCCGTCTTTCGGTGACTTCACTTCACCGGGGAACGTGACGCCGTTAATTTCCGTGCTCCGTGACATTTCACGTAAGGTGCGGGCAAAGTACGCCTGATGGGTTGCCACGCTACCTGGTGTACTGTTTAAGCTGCGGTCGGCAATTTTGGCAATCGCCTGCAACCGCACACGGCGGGCGACCTTATCCACAACCCGCAGATTTTCGATGCTCTGGTAGTCTCCGCCTTCCACGTCCAGGGTGCGGCCATCTGACCAGTACAACCCGTCATAATCGGGATACCACATCGGCACGCTAAAGCGCAATTTTTCCAGTGCCTGCAAGGTTGCCAAGTCAAGCGGCTGGCCTGTGCCATCCAACGGGAAATCGGCTGACCCCAAATCCATCAAGGCCCCTGTCTGGACGCGGGCAGGACTGTCGGCCACGGTCACGGCGCGGTTACACAAACGCCCGGCCAATACCCCCGCCTCATTGCCCCACAGGCACGGCACCAGTTGCACTGAGGACACCGCTTCCCCTTTTTGCAATTCAGCCAGACGGTTAACGTAATCCGCCCACGGCTCTTTAGATTGTGGGCTATCCACCGCCAGGATCGCCCATTGCCAGCGGCCAAATTTGGCGATGGTGTTGGCCCGCAAGGTTTGTGCTGCCTTGATTATGGCTTTATTAGCCCCTACCGTCAGGACATAGCCTTCAACGCTGGCGACCGTCTGCGCGGCGGTCACGGCCTCGATAAAGGCCAGTTCGTCCGCCGCTTCGGGCAAAATATGCACATAGCCCGACCAATTTTGCCCTGCGTTGGCCATTGCCGCCAGGACATGACGTTTGAGGGCGGTTTGTGCCGTTCCCAGCACGGCATCAAAATCGGTCTGGGTATTCACGGCAATGGTTTTGCCAACGTGGGTTTTGCCTGTTCCCACGAACAGCAATACCCGCTCAATTTCCCTGGTTTCGCCTTGCAGTTGGTTAACCTGGTTAACCTGAACATGTGGCCACATAATTTAATCCTTAATGAAGGCGCTATTCTGCGCCGTATCCAATTCCTTGCAACTGTCGTTCTAACGCTTTGCTGAACTCAGCATCATTCATGCCCAAGAACGCGCGGGCGGGAATGGTAATTTCCCATTGGCTTTTGATGGTTTCGCCACTTAATACACGGATCAATGTCCCTGCCTGAATAAATTTCATATTGGCGGTAATTTCTTTTATCGGAGGCTTGCGCCAGCGTTTCCCTTTTTTGACTTTATAGCCTAAGTCACGCAACTTTTTTGCTTGCCTGATGGTCGCCATCCGTTCACGATCAACGTTTTTTTTCACCTGCTGCCGACGAATCTGAACATTTATCCCGTATTGCTGTGCATAACCCACCACACCCGCTGGCACGGGCTGACTGCCATTCCGGTAATGGCCGCCTTGCAGATAAACACACACCGCGTCAATTTCCGGCATTTCCTTGATATGCAACAGCTTCGGCATATTTCTGAGCATCTTTTGTCGCCTTGGGCTTTTTCTGGCAGGCCAGCTTTCGCCCTCGGGTGAGCGCTGATTGCGCACATTGCGTTTTGCGGCATCAATCACCCCATATTTTGCAATGCGCCATAACAGGCGCTGTCGCTTTTTCTCTGGTAGATCAAGGCTGCGCAAGGCATCTTGCAATTTCTTAAGCTGGTTGCAGTTTAACTGACCGTGGATCATGCCGAGTGTTCCCCAATCTGGGCGCCCGTCTCATCCACACTGTGCACCGCGCCTTGTTCAGCAAACCACACTTCGGTATCGGCCAATGACCAGCGCTTGCCATCAAACGGGATCATGCCGTGCGGATCTTCGCGTATCACGACAGGTTCAGCCAGGGACAACGACACCACAACAACCGCCGTGTTATCATCCACTTCAACGGTCAATGTCGGTTGTTCCTGCTCAACATTGGCATCCCCGAAACCATTTCCCTGTGCAGTCAACCAGCTATCAATCAGCAGTGGGATATTGCGCGGATCACACTCCCGATAAGGGAAGCGTCCCCAGGCAATCACTGCCTCATATTGCTGGACAAACATCTGGTATTGTCCCAGCCCTAAATCCCGTTGTGCCGGAATAAAGCGGATTTCATCCATTTCACTGGTAAATTCCGTCTCACAGATACGGGCGGGCAGGTTTTCCCGTAAAAATGCCGTTAAACGCTGTAATTTGCTCATATTGAACGCACCGTGACACGTTTATGCCCTTTCATATTGCGCAGTACCATCGCGGCCTCAGCCAGCAGGCGGGTGCGCACTTCCGGGCTTTCCTGTCCCGGATTGGGGGCACGGCTGACCAGCGACGTGTATTCCCCCAATAAATCCGCTTTTGCCCTGGCATACACCGCTTTTTTATACTGGCTGACCAGTGCCGTATTGCCGTTAATGGAAATACCTGACACCTCAGCGGCGTTCTGGTAACCTTTGGCCTGCAAGCGGGATTTCAGTCGGGCTAAATCAAGGTTGATTTCCGCCACCGTTGCCAGCAACGCATTGGCTAACATGTCGTTATCCAAATCGGGCGGCAATTTGCGATTAACCTGAAATTCCCGCAAATTCAAGTCCGGCCAAAAACCGTCATTAGTCAGCGGGGCATCCCGATAATCCACCGTGTTGCCATTAAACATCGGTCATTCTCTCCCTGAAAAAAAAGCGGGCTGTCCGGTTTCCACGGCCAAAATGCCTAAAGGCTTTGCCTCCACCGCGCCCGCTCCGGCTTGCGGTAGTCGTTATTGATTAAGGCTGAGCGTTTCGTTTGTCAGTGCCCGTATGCGAGCGGCGATCCGTTGTCGATAGGTTTTTACCCCCGATGCCGGATTGTACTGATGGGCTGTTGCCAGCCAGCTATCGGCCTGCGCCAGCACATCCAGACTATCCACGCTACTTGCCTTAATGTCGGCGTTATCTCCTTTTAACAGGCGTAAGGCCGCGAATTTGTAGTACTTGGCCTTGATTTTCTCGTGTACTTTCCATTTTTCAGTGACATTGTGAAATGTCCGTGAGAAATAGGGTTCGACGGGATTTCCGGCTTCGGCTTCCCGTTGTGCCCAAAGCAACACGGTATCGGCCACGAACGCCGGAAAACCACTGCGAAAATGGTCGGGGGTGAGCTGTCCTTGCTCAATGGCAATGTCTGCCCAGTCCAGTCCCTGGTCAAACTCCCCGATATCAAATAACCAGATCACGCAGTAGACGAAAATCGGGTTGCTGTACACTTCGCCTTCATCCAAGTAACGTTGTGCCGTGGGCAGGTAATTGGGTAACAATTCCCGCCGTTTCATCTCAACCCGTTCTGCTGTGGTCAGTAACCCACGCAACCGCTTAACATCCTGCTCAATGGCACGGGCTTGCAGGTGCATACTTGCACCATCGGCAATGGCTACAGCTTGCTGCCGTGCCAGTTTCTGGCGCAGTGCCACTTCCGCCCGGTGGCGTTGAGCAGGTGACAGCATTATTTGTTACCCAAAGTTTCAGCCGGTTCAGCCACTGTACCAATCGTGACGGCGTTCTCATCGTAGGCCGCATACAATTCTGGCGTTTCCAGCGCATAACCTTCGTTGCGCAGGTATTTGTTTTCGAACTGCTTACGGTCGTCCACAAATTCCGCTTTACGCTGACGGGTGTTACGCTGGGTCAGAATTTGCAGGTTTGGCAACATCGTGACCACCATACGCTTACCCGGCATAAATGGCGGCACCATCGCCGGACGGCCAGCTATCGAGTTACCCAACATCTGCGCCGCAATTTTTTCCGTTGGTCTGTCAGCAGCCTGATAAAGTCGGTATTGTTCTGCGGCCACCAAATCTGCCCCGACCAGTACCGTTAAACGCGGATCATGGCGGAACTGTTGCGGAATACAGGTATTAATCAGGTCGGAAGCCATTGCATCCAGTGATTTAAAATCACCGTGTTCATCCAGTTTCACCGCATGGGTAATCACCTGTTTGCCACCGTCCCATTCTTTGGCAATCTGATGCCAGCCTTTGTTGACATCCTCGCCGTTCGGGTTGGCTTCGGGGTCGGTGGTTTCGGCAGCACGCTGACCGTTAAAGCCGATGCGCAGCATATCCAGGGCAAAAGACTCATTAGTGAATGCCTGCATACGCTGGAAGAATTCATTTTCACTGCCAGAGTTCGCCCAGATAGACAACAAGTCCCATTTCAGCGCCGCACCGGAGTCGGTTTCTCGCAGTTTGTACTCATTGCCATCAATGCCCGTTGCACGCATAAAACGGCCATCTTTTTTACGTCCGGTAAACAGTCCCGGATTCCCCACTGAGACGACCTGCCCGGAAAGCTGGTCAACATCGGCACAGGTGATCATGCTGAGTAACTCGACGGATTCCAGCAGGGAATCACGCAGCGCGGTTTCTTTCGGGTCAGACAGCGCGAAATAACGTGAGGTATCCGTAACCCCGTAAGCCTCAGCCAATCCCGCAGAATAGTTCTGTAAAAAAGCACGTGCCCGTTGATTGAGTTGCATAGCGTTTTCCTTTACCGTTACAGAAAGTTAAAACGGGCGTGTTTATTGCCGCTTGGGTTACGTGACGGTACGCGGGTTGCTATTGAATCCAATTTGCCGAAATTTTTCAAAATTGAAGGCAAGCTAGCAGTCAATCGCGCAAACTCTTCGGTATCGACCACTTCTTTTACGGTTTCGACATCTTCTACAACTTCTTCCTGCGTGGTTTCCATTGCTGCAACACGGGCTTCTAAATCAGCGACGGCCTGAGCCAGTGCCTGTAACGCATCATCGTTCGTGGTTTCAGTTGAAGTTTCTTCCTGCTCTGCAATACCAAAGCGACTACGCCATGTTTTCTTCGTGTTTTTAGCCATTTTTCTTCCCTTTTGCTTAAATTCCCTGACTTCATCAATCACCAGCGGTTTATAAGTACCAGACCGATGAGTTTTTTTCTTTTTACTAAACTGTAGGCGCGTAGTGCCCACACTAGCTGGCGAACTGGTGACAGCCAGCCCTTCCAGATATGATTTGCCTGTGCCGCGAAAGTTGCCGTCAGGCGTAAACTCCACCGAGGTAAACAGCAGTTGCCCGTCCCGGTTGGCGTCCAACAAACGGTGATTGGGTCGCAGTTGCGCATAAAGGCGTAACAGCCCATCGTCGCCCCGTTCGGCTTTGACCGCTAACACTTCCCCCATTGTGCCCATCCAGCGTTCATGCTCCGGCCAGATAAGCGCAGTATAGAGTTGCGGATCATAAAGCTCTGCCGCTTCCAGAATCCATTCAGGCTCCATGACGCGACCGTCAACGGTGTCGCCCTCCATGGCAATACATATCCAGTTAGTCATTAACTGAGACATATCATCGCATTCCTTTCGTTTGCTTCGGACACAGTATTGCGAATTCAATCGGCCTGCGCGAGCGGTGCAATGCGGATGAATTCGGATATCACGCATAACCGAATGTAACCGAAGTAAACCGAACGAAAGCCGCCTGCTCACCCTGCATAATGAGGGCACCTAGGACAAGGACGCTTAAGGATATGGCTAAGTACTCTGATGAATTAATAAAAGTAGCGAAGTCGCTTTATCTGCGCCGCTATACGCCGGCTGAAATTGCCGAAGAACTGAATCTGCCTAATCGACGGATCATTTATTACTGGGCGGAAAAGTGGAACTGGGCGGATATGCTCAGCCATGAAAGCGTCGAAGAGGCCATCAATCGCCGTATTACGTTACTCAGTGAACGTAATAACAAAACCGCGTCTGAGCAGGATGAACTCGACCGCCTGGTTGCGCATCACGTCAAACTGATGGCGCAGGCGAATAAACATAAAGAGAAGCTGGCTGAGATTAAGGCGCGGGCACAATCCGGCAATGACAGCGATTCGGCGTTCTCAGGGAACGGTGAACCGAAGAAAAAGAAACGCTATCGCAAAAATGATATTTCTGCCCTGACAGAAGAAGACTTCCAGACCTTTGTTGATGGCAATTTGTTTGGCTATCAGAAACATCTGCGCGCTAACAAGCATAAACAGGTCAGGAATATCTTAAAATCGCGCCAAATCGGAGCAACATGGTATTTTGCGTTTGAAGCCTTTGAAGATGCCGTATTGACAGGGAAAAACCAAGTGTTTTTGTCGGCATCCAAACCCCAGGCGCAAGTCTTCCGCTCTTATATCGCTAACTTTGCTGAACAGCTTTTCGGGATCACTTTAACGGGTGAACGCCCGCGTCTAAGCAATGGCGCAGAACTGATCTTCTTATCCACCAATAAGAATACTGCCCAATCTTACAGCGGGCATTTGTATTGTGATGAATACTTCTGGATACCTGATTTTAAGCGGTTCAATGAAGTGTCTTCCGCAATGGCGACCCATGACCATTGGCGCACTACCTATTTCTCAACCCCCAGCGCCAAAACGCATCCGGCCTATCCGTTTTGGACAGGTGACGAATGGCGCGGTAACGATCCCAAACGTAAGAATGTGGTATTCCCCGCATTTAACGAATTGCGGGACGGGGGGCGTGATTGCCCCGATGGGCAATGGCGTTATGTCATTACGCTGCAAGATGCCATCAATAACGGCTTTAATCTTGCCAGCATTGACCGACTGCGCAACAAGTACAACAAAGATACTTTTAACATGTTGTTTATGTGCGAGTTTGTGGACAGTGGCGCGTCTGTCTTTACTTACAGTCAGGTCGATAAATGCGGCGTTGATATCAATCTCTGGGAAGATCACGACCCTGACGCGGCGCGTCCGTTTGGTGAGCGTGAAGTCTGGGGCGGTTTTGATCCGGCGCGCTCCGGTGATACCTCTACCTTTGTGATTGTTGCCCCGCCATTGGTGGCAGGCGAAGCCTTTCGGGTGCTGGCCACGTTCTACTGGCAAGGCATGAACTGGAAGCACCAGGCGAAACTGATTGAAGAGCTGTTCAAGCGCTATCGGTTTACCCATATTGGCATCGATACCACGGGGATTGGGCACGGCGTCTATGAGATGGTGCAGGATTTCTCGCCCCGCCAGACCCAGGCGATTCACTACAGCCAGCAAAGCAAAAACCAACTGGTCATGAAGATGATCGATGTGGTCAGCGAAGAACGCCTTGAGTGGGACGGCGAACAAAAAGAAATCCTGGCCTCATTCCTGGCTATCCGCCATACGACCACGGGTAAAGGGGGCGCTATGACCTTTGTTGCTGACCGTTCGCAGGAAACCGGACACGCCGACGTATTCTGGGCACTCTCCCATGCCCTGATGAATGAACCTCTCAATTACGAGAAGAAACGTACCTCCAAATACCAATTTTCAAAGGCAGCATGATGAGCAAGAAAAAGTTAAGGAAAACCGCCAAAGCAGCACAGACCAACGACCGTCAACGGAAAATGAGCCTGATCACGCTGGGTAAGCCTGAGCCCATACTCACGACCCTGACGGACTACCAGAAAATCTGGTATGACAACGATTATGATCATTACACCCTGCCCATTGACCGTCTGGCACTGGCGCAGCTCACCAATATGAACGGGCAACACGGCGGTATTATCTACTCCCGCCACAATATGATTGCCTCGGATTACCTCGGCGGCGGACTGAGCCACGAACAATTTAAATCCGCCGTGATTAATTTCCTGATTTTCGGGGATGTGTCCATCCTGAAAGTGCGCAACTTTTGGGGCGATATCGTGAGACTGGAGGTGCTGCCCTCTCTTTACCTGCGCCGCCGTAAAGACGGGGATTTTGTCGTATTGCAGGAAGGTGAGCCCCTGGTTTACTCACCGGAAGAAGTGACCTTCATTAAGCAATATGACCCGCAGCAGCAGGTTTATGGCTTGCCGGATTATATCGGCGGCATTCATGCCGCGCTGCTCAACTCGGAAGCGACCATCTTTCGCCGTCGCTATTACCACAATGGCGCTCACACTGGCGGCATCATTTACACCAATGATCCCAATATCTCTGATGAAACCGAAGAAGAAATCATCATGAAACTGCAACAAAGCAGGGGGATCGGCAACTTTGACACCCTGTTTGTGAATATTCCCAATGGCGATCCTGACGGCATCAAGTTTATTCCGGTCGGGGATATTTCCGCCAATGATGAATTTGCCAATGTCAAAAGTATCAGCTCACAGGATGTACTGACCGCCCACCGGTTCCCGGCCGGACTGGCGGGCATTATTCCGACCAATGCCGCCGGATTGGGTGATCCCGAAAAGGCGCGGGCGGCCTATCGCCTGGATGAAGTTATCCCCGTGCAAAATATGTTTATGAATGCGATAAATACCCCTGATGTACCAGAAATATTACATATCCATTTTAAACAAGATAACGTAATTTCGGGTGAAGAATGAGCATGAAAATGGTAAAATCGCGTCAATTCGAGACATTAGGAATGAGGAACATGCGCGTATTAAAAATCATCTGCCCTGAGTGCGGCGCTAAGGCCGTCATTCGTAAAACCAACCGGATGCACCACGAGATTGCCGATATTTATTGTTCGTGTGCGGATGTGGAATGTGGCCACACTTTTGTGATGAACCTGACGTTCTCGCACACCATCAGCCCCAGTGCAAAAACGGGGGATATTTTGCTGCGAAATGTGATTAATCATCTCAGTTCGCAGCAACGCCAGATGGCG
>NZ_JADEUF010000094.1 GCF_015163655.1 Xenorhabdus griffiniae
CGCCATCTGGCGTTGCTGCGAACTGAGATGATTAATCACATTTCGCAGCAAAATATCCCCCGTTTTTGCACTGGGGCTGATGGTGTGCGAGAACGTCAGGTTCATCACAAACGTATGGCCGCACTCCACATCAGCGCATGAACAATACACATCCGCAATCTCGCGGTGCATCCGGTTGGTTTTACGAATGACGGCCTTAGCGCCGCACTCAGGGCAGATGATTTTTAATACGCGCATGTTCCTCATTCCTAATGTCTCGAATTTACGCGATTTTACCATTTTTATGCTCATTCTTCACCCGAAATTACGTTATCTTGTTTAAAACGGATGTGTAATATTTCTGGCACATCAGGGTGATTGATCGCATTCATGAACATATTTTGAACGGGGGTAACTTCATCCAGGCGATAGGCCGCCCGTGCCTTTTCGGGATCACCCAATCCGGCGGCATTGGTCGGAATAATGCCCGCCAGTCCAGCCGGGAATCGGTGGGCAGTCAGCACATCTTGTGAGCTGATGCTTTTGACATTGGCAAATTCATCATTGGCGGAAATATCCCCGACCGGAATAAACTTGATGCCATCAGGATCGCCATTGGGAATATTCACAAACAAGGTGTCAAAGTTGCCGATCCCCTTGCTTTGTTGCAGTTTCCAGATGATTTCTTCTTCGGTTTCATCAGAGATATTAGGGTCATTGGTGTAAATGATGCCGCCCGTGTGGGCGCCATTGTGGTAATAGCGACGGCGAAAGATGGTCGCTTCCGAGTTGAGCAGCGCGGCATGAATGCCACCGATATAATCCGGCAAGCCATAAACCTGCTGCTGTGGGTCATATTGCTTGATGAAGATCACTTCTTCCGGCGAGTAAACCAGTGGCTCACCTTCCTGCAATACGACAAAATCCCCGTCTTTACGGCGGCGCAGGTAAAGGGAGGGCAGCACCTCCAGTCTCACGATATCACCCCAGAAGTTGCGCACTTTCAGGATGGCCACATCCCCGAAAATCAGGAAATTAATCACAGCTGATTTAAATTGTTCGTGGCTCAGCCCGCCGCCGAGGTAATCCGAGGCAATCATATTGTGGCGGGAGTAGATAATGCCGCCGTGTTGTCCGTTCATATTGGTCAGTTGCGCCAGTGCCAGACGGTCAATCGGCAAGGTGTAGTGATCATAATCGTTGTCATACCAGATTTTCTGGTAATCCGTCAGGGTCGTGAGTATGGGCTCTGGTTTACCCAGCGTGATCAGGCTCATTTTCCGTTGACGATTGTTGGTCTGTGCTGCTTTGGCGGTTTTCCTTAACTTTTTCTTGCTCATCATGCTGCCTTTGAAAATTGGTATTTGGAGGTGCGTTTCTTCTCGTAATTCAGTGGTTCATTCATCAGGGCATGGGAGAGTGCCCAGAATACGTCGGCGTGCCCGGTTTCCTGTGAACGGTCGGCAACAAAGGTCATGGCTCCGCCTTTGCCCGTGGTCGTATGGCGGATAGCCAGGAATGAGGCCAGAATTTCTTTTTGTTCGCCGTCCCACTCAAGGCGTTCTTCGCTGACCACGTCGATCATCTTCATGACCAGTTGGTTTTTGCTTTGCTGGCTGTAGTGAATGGCTTGGGTTTGTCGTGGCGCAAAGTCCTGCACCATCTCATAGACGCCGTGCCCAATCCCCGTGGTATCGATGCCGATATGGGTAAACCGATAGCGCTTGAACAGCTCTTCAATCAGTTTCGCCTGGTGCTTCCAGTTCATACCTTGCCAGTAGAACGTGGCTAAGACGCGGAAGGCTTCGACTGCCATCAATGGTGGGGCAACAATCACAAAGGTGGAGGTATCACCGGAGCGGGCAGGGTCGAAACCGCCCCAAACTTCACGCTCACCAAACGGACGCATCGCGTTGGGGTCGTGATCTTCCCATAGGTTGATATCTATCCGGCATTTTTCCAGTTGGTGATATTTGAAAACGGATGCACCACTGTCCACAAATTGGCACATATACAGCATGTTAAAGGTATCAGCATTGTACTTATTACGCAGGCGGTCAATGCTGGCAAGGTTAAAACCGCCATTAACGGCATCTTGCAGCGTAATGACATAACGCCACTGACCATCAGGACAATCCCGCCCGCCATTGCGCATCTCATTGAACGTGGGAAATACCACATTTTTACGTTTGGCATCGCTGCCGCGCCACTCGTCACCCATCCAGAACGGGTAGGCCGGGTGTGTTTTGGCACTGGGCGTTGAGAAATAGGTGGTACGCCAGCGATCATGGGTTGCCATTGCGGAAGCCACTTCATTCATGCGCTTAAAATCAGGCACCCAGAAATATTCATCACAATACAAATGCCCGGCATAACCCTGAACGGTGTTCTTATTGGTGGATAAAAAACGCAGTTCCGCGCCGTTGCTCAGGCGGATCGGGTTACCTGTCAGTGTCACACCGAAAAATTGTTCAGCAATATTGACGATATAGGAACGAAAGACCTCGGCTTGTGGTTTGGACGCCGACATAAATATTTGTGGATCGCCTGTCAGTACCGCATTTTCAAATGCCTCAAAGGAAAAATACCATGTCGCGCCAACCTGTCGGCTCTTGAGGATGTTTCTGATTTGTTTGGTGAGGTTGTTGCGTAGGTGCTTCTGATAGCCGAAGAGCTGTTCATCAGCAAACCGCTGGAAGTCTTCTTCCGTCAGCATGGAAATATCATTTTTACGCTGGCGTTTCTTTTTCTTCGGTTCACCGTCCCCGGAGAACGTCGAATCGTTGTCACTGCCGGATTGTGTCCGCACCTTCATCTCAGCCAGCTTTTCTTTATGTTTATTCTCCTGTGCCATCAGTTTGACATGATGGGCTATCAGGCGGTCGAGTTCGTCCAGTTCTCCGGCATTTTTATCATTGCGTTCACTGAGCAGGGCGATACGGCGATTAACTGCCTCAATCACACTTTCATGGCTAAGCATATCTGCCCAGTTCCACTTTTCTGCCCAGTAGTAAATGATCCGCCGATTGGGCAGATTTAACTCACTGGCAATTTCAGCTGGCGTATAGCGGCGCAGGTAAAGCGACTTCGCTACTTTTATTAATTCATCAGAGTATTTAGCCATATCCTTAAGCGTCCTTTCCTTGGTGCCCTCATTATGCAGGGTGAGCAGGCGGCTTTCGTTCGGTTTACTTCGGTTACATTCGGTTATGCGTGATATCCGAATTCATCCGAATTGCACCACTCGCGCAGGCCGATTGAATTCGCAATACTGTGTCCGAAGCAAACGAAAGGAATGCGACGATATGTCTCAGTTAATGACTAACTGGATATGTATTGCCATGGAGGGCGACACCGTTGACGGTCGCGTCATGGAGCCTGAATGGATTATGGAAGCGGCTGAGCTTTATGATCCGCAACTCTATACTGCGCTTATCTGGCCGGAGCATGAACGCTGGATGGGCACAATGGGGGAAGTGTTAGCGGTCAAAGCCGAACGGGGCGACGATGGGCTGTTACGCCTTTATGCGCAACTGCGACCCAATCACCGTTTGTTGGACGCCAACCGGGACGGGCAACTGCTGTTTACCTCGGTGGAGTTTACGCCTGACGGCAACTTTCGCGGCACAGGCAAATCATATCTGGAAGGGCTGGCTGTCACCAGTTCGCCAGCTAGTGTGGGCACTACGCGCCTACAGTTTAGTAAAAAGAAAAAAACTCATCGGTCTGGTACTTATAAACCGCTGGTGATTGATGAAGTCAGGGAATTTAAGCAAAAGGGAAGAAAAATGGCTAAAAACACGAAGAAAACATGGCGTAGTCGCTTTGGTATTGCAGAGCAGGAAGAAACTTCAACTGAAACCACGAACGATGATGCGTTACAGGCACTGGCTCAGGCCGTAGCTGATTTAGAAGCCCGTGTTGCAGCAATGGAAACCACGCAGGAAGAAGTTGTAGAAGATGTCGAAACCGTGAAAGAAGTGGTCGATACCGAAGAATTTGCGCGCCTGAGTAAAAACCTACCTGCCATTTTGAAGAATTTCGGCAAGCTGGACACACTAGCAACCCGTGTACCATCACGTAATCCAAAAGGCGACAAAAACGCCCGTTTTAATTTTCTGTAATAGTTAAGGGAAACGTGATGCTAAATCAAAGGGCAAGAGCATTTTTGCAAAAATATACGGCAGGGTTAGCGCAATCCTATGGGGAAGAAGATACTTCACGTTACTTCGCACTAAGTGATCCCAAAGAAACTGCTTTGCGCAGTGCGCTGCTGGAATCGGTCGAGTTTCTTAACATGATTACCTGTGCCGATGTGGATCACCTTTCCGGGCAGGTGGTATCAGTGGGTAATCCGGGACTCTTTACCGGGCGTAAAAAAGATGGTCGCTTTATCCGTGCTACGGGCGTCGATGGTAATGAATTTAAACTGGTCGAAACCGATTCTGGGGCAGCGCTGAGATGGGACTTGCTCTCTATCTGGGCGAACTCCGGCAGTGAAGAAGAGTTCTTCCAGAAGATGCAGGCATTCACCAATGAATCTTTTGCGCTGGATATGCTGCGTATCGGTTTTAACGGCAAAGGAATAGCGGACACCACCGAGCCGGACGACAACCCGAACGGAGAAGACGTTAACCGGGGCTGGCATCAGATTGCTAAAGACTGGAATAAGGGCAAGCAGGTAGTCACGACCGCCGTAAAACTGGATGAACACGGTGATTTTAAATCACTGGATGCGATGGCGTCTGACCTGATTAACACCCTCATTCCGCAGCAGTTTCGCCATGATCCCCGTTTAACGGTGTTGGTTGGCGCGGATTTGGTGGCAGCAGAGCAATACCGGCTTTACCAAGCAGCCGATAGGCCAACGGAAAAAATCGCGGCGCAGATGTTGGGCAGCTCTATTGCAGGCCGTCCGGCGATGGTGCCACCCTTTATGCCGGGGAAGCGTATGGTGGTCACGATGTTGCCGAACCTGCAAATTCTGACCCAGCGTAATACCCGTCAGCGTAAGGCGGAGTTTGTCGATGACCGTAAGCAGTTCGAAAACAAATACCTGCGCAACGAAGGCTACGCACTGGAAACACCAGAATTGTATGCCGCTTATGATGAGAACGCCGTCACCATTGGGACAGTGGCTGAACCGGCTGAAACTTTGGGTAACAAATAATGTTATCACCTGCTCAACGCCACCGTGCTGCGGTTGAACTGCGCCAGAAACTGGCACGGCAGCAAGCTGTCGCCATTGCCGATGGTGCAAGTATGCACCTGCAAGCCCGTGCCATTGAGCAGGATGTTAAGCGGTTACGTGAGTTACTGACCACAGCAGAACGGGTTGAGATGAAACGGCGGGAATTGTTACCCAACTACCTGCCCACGGCACAACGTTATCTTGATGAAGGTGAGGTGTACAGTAACCCGATTTTCGTCTACTGCGTGATCTGGTTATTTGATATCGGGGAGTTTGACCAGGGACTGGACTGGGCAGACATTGCCATTGAGCAGGGACAGCTCACCCCCGACCATTTTCGTAGTGGTTTTCCGGCCTTTGTGGCTGACACCGTGTTGCTTTGGGCACAACGGGAAGCCGAAGCCGGAAACCCCGTCGAACCCTATTTTTCAAGGACATTTCACAATGTCACCGAAAAATGGAAAGTTCACGAGAAAATCAAGGCCAAATACTACAAATTCGCGGCCTTACGCCTGCTAAAAGGGGATAACGCCGACATTAAGGCAAGTAGCGTGGAGAGTCTGGATGTGCTGGCGCAGGCAGATAGCTGGCTGGCAACAGCCCATCAGTACAATCCGGCATCGGGGGTAAAAACCTATCGACAACGGATCGCCGCCCGGATACGGGCACTGACAAACGAAACGCTCAGCCTTAATCAATAACGACTACCGCAAGCCGGAGCGGGCGCGGTGGAGGCAAAGCAATTGATTGCTGATGGCCGTGGAAACCGGACAGCCCGCTTTTTTTTCAGGGAGAGAATGACCGATGTTTAATGGCAACACGGTGGATTATCGGGATGCCCCGCTGACTAATGATGGTTTTTGGCCGGACTTGAATTTGCGTGAATTTCAGGAGCATCGCAAGCTACCTGCGGATTTAGATAATGACATGTTGGCGAATGCGTTACTGGCAACAGTAGCCGAAATCAACCTTGCTCTAATGGTGTTGAAAATGCGTTTAAAGCTCCAAGGTTACTCGACGGCCGCTGAGGTGCCGGGCGTATCGATTAACGGGCAAACAGCGATAGTCAGCCAGTATAAAAAAGCGGTGTATGCCAGGGCAAAAGCCGACTTATTGGGGGAATATACTTCACTGGTTAGCCGTGCCCCCAATCCGGGACAGGAAAGCCCGGAAGTGCGCACCCGCCTGCTGGCTGAGGCCGCGGTGGTACTGCGCAATATGAAAGGGCATAAACGTGTCACGGTGCGTTCGATATGAGCAAATTACAGCATCTAACGGCATTTTTACGGGAAAACCTGCCCGCCCGTATCTGTGAGACGGAATTTACCAGTGAAATGGATGAAATCCGCTTTATTCCGGCACAGAGGGATTTAGGGCTGGGGCAATACCAAATGTTTGTCCAGCAATATGAGGCGGTGATTGCCTGGGGACGTTTTCCGTATCGGGAGTGTGATCCGCGCAATATCCCCTTACTGATTGATTCATGGTTAACCGCCCAGGGAAATCGTTTCGGTGATGCCAATGTCGAGCAGGAACAACCGACACTGACCGTTGAAGTGGACGATAACACGGCGGTTGTCGTGGTGTCGCTGTCACTGGCAGAGCCTGTCGTGATACGGGAAGATCCGCAAGGCATGATCCCATTTGATGGCAAGCGCTGGTCACTGGCCGATACCGAAGTGTGGTTTGCTGAACAAGGCGCGGTGCACAGTGTGGATGAGACGGGTGCCCAGATTGGACAAACACCATGATTGTGAATGGTCAGTTGAATCAATCTCAGCTAAAAGAGCTGAAAAAGGCGGTTAATAGCCTCGAAATGCCACCGAAAAAGCGCCAACGCCTGTTATGGCGTATCGCAAAATACGGCGTGATTCAGGCAGCAAAACGCAATGTGCGTAATCAGCGATCACCGGACGGCGAAAGCTGGCCTGCTCGAAAGACCCCGTGGCGCAAAAAGATGCTCCGAAATATGCCGAAATTGCTGCATATTCGGGAAATGCCGGAAATTAGCGCGGTTCGGCTTTATTTGCAGGGTGGGCATTATCGGAATGGTAATAGTCCTGTTCCTGCGGGATTGGTCGGTGGTGCTCAGCAAAACGGGATGCGGACGCGGCGTAACAGAAAAACGGCATCAGAAGACAATAAGGCAAAAACTGTCGATTTAACGCGGAAAGCAACCATTAAACAGGCCAAAAAATTACGGGATTTGGGCTATCAGGTAAAGAAAGGAAAAAGGCTGCGTAAACCTACCATTAAAGAGATCACGGAAAACATGCTCTTTATTAAGGCTGGGGAAAAGATCCGCAAGCTGAGCGGTAAAGCAGCTAAAAGCTCATGGACGATTGATGTTCCCGCCCGTGCGTTCTTAGGCCTGAATGATGATGAATTTAATAAAGCATTAGTCAGACAGTTACAAGCTATTAACTATGGCTGGGAAGTAAAAGCCCAAGACATGAATTAAGGATAAAACAATGTGGCCACATGTTCAGGTTAACCAGGTTAACCAACTGCAAGGCGAAACCAAGGAAATTGAGCGGGTCTTGCTCTTTGTCGGGACGGGAAAAACCCACGTCGGCAAGACGATTGCCGTCAATACCCAGACGGACTTTGATGCCGTGCTGGGCACGGCACAAACCGCCCTCAAACGTCATGTACTGGCAGCGATGGCCAACGCGGGGCAAAACTGGTCAGGCTATGTGCATATTCTGCCCGAAGCGGCGGATGAACTGGCCTTTATCAAGGCCGTGAACGCGGCGCAGACGGTCGCCAGCGTTGAAGGCTATGTCCTGACGGTAGGGGCCAATAAGGCTATGATCAAGGCAGCACAAACCTTGCGTGCCAATACCATCGCCCAGTTTGGCCGCTGGCAATGGGCGCTTCTGGCGGTGGATGGCCCGCAATCGAAGGAGTCGTGGGCGGATTACGTTAACCGTCTGGCTGAACTACAAAAAGGGGAAGCCGTGTCTTCGGTGCAACTGGTGCCGTGCCTGTGGGGCAATGAGGCGGGTGTACTGGCCGGGCGTTTGTGTCACCGTGCCGTCACCGTGGCCGACAGCCCGGCGCGCGTCCAGACAGGGGCCTTGATGGATTTGGGTTCTACCGATTTCCCGTTGGATGGCACAGGCCAGCCAATTGATCTGGCAACATTGCAGGCACTGGAAAAACTGCGTTTCAGTGTGCCGATGTGGTATCCCGATTATGACGGGTTGTACTGGTCAGATGGCCGCACACTGGACGTGGAAGGCGGGGACTACCAGAGCATCGAAAATTTGCGTGTCGTGGATAAGGTTGCACGCCGTGTGCGGTTGCAGGCGATTGCCAAAATTGCCGACCGTAGCTTAAACAGTACACCGGGCAGTATCGCCACGCACCAGGCTTACTTTGCCCGCACCTTACGTGAAATGTCACGCAGCACCGAAATTAACGGGGTCACGTTCCCCGGTGAAGTGAAGTCACCGAAAGACGGCGATGTCGCTATCACCTGGCGCAATAAAAACACGGTGGAGATTTATATCACTATCCGTACTTATGAATGCCCGAAAGGGATATCGGTCAGTTTGTTGCTGGACAACCAGCTGGAGAAAAGCGCATGAGCCAACGTATTTCAGGCCAGTCGATTGATTTTAATATGGACGGGGATCTGGTTCATGCTGAAAAGGTCAACCTGTCCATTACCGACAACACCGCCGCCGCGCAGACGCAGGGTGTACCGGATGGCTATATCGCCGGGGATGTGGCGGCGGAAGGGGAAATTGAACTCAGCACCAAATACCTGGAGATTGTGACCGCCAAAGCCCGTTCGGCGGGTTCATGGCGCGGCATTCAGCCCGTTGACCTGATGTGGTATGCCAAGGCAGGCAACGAGGAAATCAAGGTTGAAGCCTACGGTTGCAAGCTGATTGTCAGTGATATTTTGGACGTTGATCCGAAAGGGGGCAGTGTCATGACTCACAAAGTCAAGTTTGTGGTTACCAGTCCTGACTTTGTGCGCATTAATGGCATTCCCTATCTGGAAGCGGAACTGACACAAAGTTTGATTGGCTAAGGATGGCAGTTCATGGAAGAACATGAAAAAACCTTTGTGACGCTCGTGCTATTGGGGGCACTGATTGCGTTAGGCAAGATGCTGACCGGCAATGAACCCATCACTTTACGGCTGTTTATCGGTCGCGTGATCCTCGGTTCGGCGGTGTCGGTGATGGCAGGCGCCTTGCTGATTTGGTGGCCGGGTATCAGCCCGGTAGCGGTCACCGGAATTGGCAGCGCATTAGGGATCGCCGGCTATCAGCTGGTTGAGGTCTGGTTACAGAAGCGTGGCAGCGCCTTATTGACAGGGAAGTTAAAGCAATGACACTGAGTGAGAAACAGCAGTTATTTGCCATCTTGATCGCCCAACTGATTTTATGGGCGGATGAGCGCGGCTACCGCGTGACGTTCGGGGAAGCCTACCGGACACCAGAGCAGGCGAAGTTGAATGCGCAAAAAGGGACGGGCATTGCCAATAGCCTGCATACCCAGCGTCTGGCGGTTGATCTTAATCTGTTTATCCAGGGCAAATACCAGACCCACAGTCAGGCCTACTTGCCTTTGGGGGAATATTGGGAATCGCTTGGCGGCACATGGGGCGGGCGTTTCTCCCGTCCCGATGGCAATCATTTCTCGCTGGCCCATAACGGGGTGAAATGATGCCAAAAGCATGGACGCTGTATGCTGTCGGTCTGGCTCTGGCGTTTGGCGCTGGCTGGCGCATCAACCACTACTACCGTGACAGCATCGAGCTGAATATTGCACGGGCAGCGACAAGCGCGAAAGACGCCATGCGTCAGGAGTTGCAGGCCATATCCAGCGCCTCCGCCCGGCAACTGGAAGATAAACTGGAGGGGATCGCCCATGCCGCCCCACGAGAAATTCGTACTGAAGTGGTTAAGCCTGTTTTTACTACTGATTGCGTTAGCCCTGAGTTTGTCCGGCTGTACAACGACGCCGCCGACACCATCGGGCGAACCTTATCAGGAAAACCTGCTGACAAAATGTCCGGCAGTATTACCGAAACTGACCGGAATAACCGGAAATAACTTAGCGACTGTATTAATAGATTATGCCGAATTATATGGCCGTTGCGCCGCCCGAAATAATCAATTAGTGGATGAAATCAATAAAAGAAAGGAATTAAATCATGAGTAAAGAAAATAAAATTGTTACGTTAATTATTGCAGAAAAAGAAATTCATTTTGAACCGAATATTATTGCCTATAACAGCATGATTAATGATATGACGCTGGATAATAAAATTGTGCCGATTGTCACTTACTTGCGCCGCATCGTGCAGCCCGCATCGAAGGCCGCGCTGGATGAGTTCCTGCAAATCCCCGGTGCGGCCATGCAGATTGTGGAACGCGTCAATTCGGAATATGCGCCTAAACTGGAAATCGAAATAAAAAACTAAATGCACGGGTTAAGGTAATTGACCAAAGTTTATTTGAGCAGGCATTAATATTACGCCGTCATTATTTACCGCATGAAAAAGATAATACGGAAAATTTAGCCCGTGCTATTTGGCTGGATAATCGTTATTGGGAAAATAGGCGCATTGCGACGGCCAACGGCATTGCATTGGCGTTCAAGGGTGAACCATGAGTGGGCAATTAGATTTTACCTTAAGCCTGATTGATAAAATTACCCAACCGCTGGCGAAAGCCCAGGCGGCGGTGTCAGGGTTTGCCCAGTCTTCCCACGGTGCCTTTGAGAAATTGGCCGTGGGCGGGGCGGGACTGGCTGCGTCGTTCTGGTCTATTAAGGGCTTTCTTGATCCGGCCATTGAAATGGACGAAGCACTGAAATCGGCGTCTTTGCAGGGCATTGACAGTAGCGTGATGGATAAGGTTGCCAAAGACGCCATGACGTTTAGCTCTCAGTATGGCAAATCGTCCATTGAGTTTGTGCAGTCAGCGTCGGAAATCAGCAAGGCGATTGGTGTGTTGTCACAAAGCGATCTGCCTCAGATGACTAACATTGCCAACACGACCGCCGCCGCCCTGAAATCCAGTGCCAGTGATGCCAGCGCCTATATGGGGAAAATGTTTGCCCAGTTCTCCGAGCAGGCGAATGCCGTCGGGCATGTTCAGTTTGCGGAACAACTGGCAGGCAAGGCGGTGGTGATGTCAAAAACGTTCGGCATGTCCATGACCGACATTGCGGATGCGATGGAAGGGGCACGTGCGGCCGGGACACAGTTTGGTGTCGGTATTGATGAGCAGTTGGCCGTGTTGGGGGAATTGCAACGTTCGCTGGGCAGTGAATCCAGTGGCGCATATGAATCCTTTGTCACCAGTGCGGAAGCGGGCGGCAAAAAGCTGGGCTTAAGTTTTACTCATGCTTCCGGCAAATTGCTGTCGATGCCGGAAATGCTGGAAAAGCTCCAGGCTAAATACGGCAAGAGCATTGAAGGCAACCTGAAAGCGCAGGCAGAAATTGAGGAAGCCTTTGGCGATTCGGCCGTGGTGGTCAAACAGCTTTTCGGCAATGTCGATGCCCTGCGCAAGAACATGACCGCACTGGGTGCCAACGATGGAATGAAACGCACCCGTGAAATGGCCGAACGGATGGCGAACCCGTGGGAACGGCTGCAAGCCATCTGGCAAAATATCCGCATTGTCATTGGTTCAACCTTGCTGCCAGTGATCAAACCGTTAATCAATAAGCTGGCTGATGGCAGCCAGATACTGGTACGCTGGGCGAAGCTGTTTCCCAATATTGCCCGCTGGGTTGGTTATGTCTCGATCGGCATATTGAGTGTTGCGGCAGCGGGGGCAGCGGCCAATATTGTGATGGGCGTGTCTAAGTTTATTTGGGTTGGCCTTAAGGGCATTTGGTCGGCCTGTACGCTGGTGATGAAACTGTGGACGGCGGCAGTCTGGCTTTGTAATGGTGCTGTTACTGTATGGAACGTCGGGCTGAGAATATTGCGCAATACCTTGATGGCTGTTCGTATGCAGGCCATGTTAGCGGGTATCTCATTCAGCTTTATGACATGGCCTGTATTGCTGATTATCGCGGCGATTGCGTTGCTGGCAGTGGGCATTTATTTGCTGATTAAGCATTGGGATGCCATCAAGGCGGCCATCATGAACACGACGGCCTTTAAGGTTATCGCGGCTTGTGTGCAATGGGTCGGGGAGATCTTCGGCAAGGTTTTTGCTTGGATTGGCGAGGCGTGGGATAACCTTTGTAACTGGTTCAGCAACTTTTCACTGGCGGATACGTTCTCCAGCATGGTGGACAGTGTCAGCAATCTCTTTAGTGGCTTATGGGACTGGCTAAAAGGATCATTTGGCGACGCCTATAATTGGATTATCGACAAACTGAATTACATTCCGGGTATCAATATTGAAACCCAGGCCATTGAAAAAACAGTCACCGAACCGACCGGAAAAGCGGCGGCTCCGGTGCAGGAACAGCCCAAAGTCATGGGAGGGGCGACAGTACCCAATATGGGCATGGGCGCAAATCACCCCAAAATAATGACGCAACCCAACGGGATTTTGTCGGGGCAGCCCCAGGCGATGATCCGGCCGGTGAAAGCCATGAAGCCGCCCGAAACCGAGGGCGTATTAACGGGCGGGAAAAAGCAGGGCATTGGCAAGCAGGGTCTGATGAAAGCGGTGACAACGAATTCACAGACCATCACGGATAACAGCCGCCGGATTGAAAATGTGACGCTGAATGTGAAGGGCAACGTCACACCGGCTCAGCTCACGGAATGGGAACAGGTGGCTTATGGATGAGCCGAAATACATTGATTTATTGATCACGGGCGGCAATTTCACGCTCAACTCAGGCAACGAACCGCAATTTTGCAATAACCGCGTGTCAGTCGGGCAGGATTGTGTTCATGCCATCCTTGAAAGCGGCCTTGCCACGGAACTGGTGGCCGAGCGCAGCCCGACACTGCGTGCGGACATTCGCACCCAGATAGAGATCCTGGTTGAAGATGATGAACGGATTATTCCGGGCACGGTCATCATTAACGAAGAGTCGCCGACTAAGTTATGGATCACGGCGGAAACCTACGATTTTGGCCATATCAGTGTGAGTGTGGGGCATGGACACTAAACCGACGATAGATTATGAGAAGGTCTTGCGTGACAGCGGGATGCCGACCACGGAAACCGAAATCACCGCCGCTTTTGCCAAGGTTGTGGATGAAGCGGGTTTGGTGACCAACACCTCGCGCATGTCCCCGTTCTGGCGGCTGGTTAACACGATGGTGACGCGCCCTGTGCTGTGGCTTAAGGAAGCGTTGATTAACGTCACCTTGAAAAACATGTATCTGGCGACAGCATCGGATACCTGGCTGGATATGTTCGCCTGGGGCGTGAACCTGAAACGTAAGCCCGCATCGGCTGCATTGGGCGTGATCCGCTTTTATAAAGCCGCGGGCGCTTCGGCGGTGACCGTGCCTGCCGGAACGGTGATCCAGACGGAACGTATTAATGGCGAAATCTATCGGGTCAGCACCATGGAAAGTGTCGTGATAGCCGAAGGGGGCAGCAGTGCTTTGCTGCCCGTGACAGCAGACGCCGCGGGTGGGGCTTTCAATTTGGCGCCGGGTTATTTTCGCATTCTGCCTGTGGCCGTGTCCGGCATTGAACGTGTGCAGAATGAAGAAGGCTGGCTGTTAACGCCCGGCGCAGACGCCGAGTCCGATGATGATCTGCGTGACCGTTGCCGCAACCAGTATAACTTGGTGGGTAACTACCATACCGATGCGGTTTACCGGGGCATGATTGCCACGGTGGCAGGCTTAAGCATTGACCGCATCTTCTTTTTACACGATGCGCCGCGTGGGGCAGGCACCGCCAATGCCTATTTGTTGCTGGATTCGGGGGTGATTAGCCAGCCCTTTATTGAGGCGGTCAACGATTACATCAGCAATCAGGGCCATCACGGTCACGGCGATGATATGCAGTGCCTGCCCATGCCGGAAACGCATCATGCCTTGGCTGTCACGCTGTTTGTGGCGAATTTGGCGAACTACAGCCAGGAACAAATCGCCACGTTGAAAACGGATGTTACCAACCTGATCCGCTGCGCCTTTCGGGAAAATACGGACTATCAGGTTAAAAAGACCTGGCCGTACTCACGCTTTTCATTTTCGAACCTGGGGCGTGAGATACACCGTGAATTCACTGAGATTGAATCACTGACCTTTTCATTGGGCGATATTCTCAGTGACCTGAGTGTGCCCCGGCTGCAATCGTTGTTTGTGGAGGTGAAGAATGTCTGAATTCAGGGAGCGACTTAAGCGGCTGGCCTTACCTTCATGGATGGATAAGGGCGAACCCGCCAAACTGCTCAATGCAGCGCGGGTATTCTGGACAGCGGTTTATCGCTGGCTTAAATGGCCGCTGGCGCAACTGGATGCGGAAACCTGCTCCGAAGCGCTGTTATCGATGCTGGCCTACCAGCGGGATATCCGGCGTTTTAACGGCGAGCCGCTGGCGTTGTTTCGCAAGCGGGTGAAGTATGCCTTTATCAATGCCAGAGACGCAGGCAGCATTGCAGGCTTTATTGCCATCTTTGAGCGTCTGGGCGTGGGCTATGTGGAGTTACTAGAGCGCCAGCCGGACATTGACTGGGATGTGATTATCCTGCGTCTCAGTGACGGCCAGATAGCGGCTAACCCCGATTTGTTGATGAATGTCATCCGTCAGTATGGCCGCACCTGTCGTCGCTACCGCTTTGAAGTGATCGCCAAAAATCAGTTAATCATGCGTGTGGGGAGCGTGGGCGCAGACTATTGCTGTTATGCCGCCGCCCTCCCGACTCAACCCCTGTTATTTCGGGTCGGGCATATTGCAGGCGTTGCTGTCTGTGACCATGCCAGCCTCAAGGAACGTACCGCACCGAACGTGACCTACGGTGCGTCATTATAAGGAAATAAAACATGTCCTCAGTGATTACCCTGGACTTTGAAAAATGGAAGGCACAACAAGTCGCCGCGGGCAATCCCGTGGTACTGGACGAGTTTGTCTTTGCTTATGTACCGGAGTTAGATCCCGCGCAACCCATCAACCGTGATGAGAAATTGCCGGCACAAAACCAAATTGTGCACCGTCAAGCGGTCAATAAAACCGGGCTTACCAGTGAGAACGCCGTGGCCTACAGCGTCACACTGGGTACGGAAGTCGGTGATTTTGAGTTTAACTGGATAGGGCTTATCAATCAGGCGTCGGGGGTTATCGGTATGATCACCCATGCCCCCACCCAGAAGAAAATCAAGACCGCCAACGGGTTACAGGGCAATGTCTTAACCCGCTCTTTCTTGCTGGAGTTTGACGGTGCCGCTATCGAAACCGCCATTACCACGACTGCTGAAACCTGGCAGATTGATTTTACCGCCCGTTTGTCCGGTATGGATGAAATGCAACGCCTGATTAACACCGACAGCTACGGCGAAGCGGCGTTCTTCGGTGAGGGCTTTGCCGTGGTGCGTCAGGGCGAACAATATCTTGTCAAAAAAGGGCTGGCTTATGTTGGAGGATTGCGTGGGGTGCTGGAATTTGACCAGACGTTAAATAGCCTGCGCCATACCCGTGTGTACGCCGACTTTAGCTATCAGGGCAACCTGATGAGTCAGTGGCAAACAGCCGTTAAAATTACGGTATCTAATGAGTTAAAAAACTACGTAGATGCCGCGGGCTATCCGCATTATGTGTTTGCGATTGCGCAGATTGATGGTGACGGGAATGTGCAGGATTTACGCCCGGCAGGGTC
>NZ_JADEUF010000095.1 GCF_015163655.1 Xenorhabdus griffiniae
TCGTCACTTTTTTCATGTCACTTTGCCAGAAAAAGCAAAAGAATTGACGACTCGACTGACTGATAATTTCCAGATTTTAAAACCATCATCTTGAAGTGAGATTGGTATATATTCACCATCATGTGTGATACTAAATTTGGATATCCCAGACAAATGCTCAATCCGTACAGTAGAGTGACCGTTAACCCTATTAGCATAATAAAGATGACTGGCAACCGTTCCGGGAAAACAGCAAGCAGCAGCTAAGCAGCAACCACCGGATACCGCGACAGATAAATGAGCGTTTTTGGGTGTGAGATACCTGATAGTAATATCTCCTTTGGATAAAGAAGGCGCAACAATGGCGACTTTGGGTTGGGTGATAGATTCTGTTAAATCCTTTTCATTCATCACTGCTCCATTGTTTTGACGAATTCCCATCTTAATCCCCATCTCTACCCTGATTTGCATGATTTTTTCTTGTAATACTTGATTATTTTTAATTTCATTGGGATTTTCGTAACCCGAAACTCCCAAACTTTCTGCATTGATAATAATCATCGGTACGGCGACATCAATACACGTGACCGGAACTCCATTCACTTTATCAATCAAATTTCCTGTCGGAAAAAGGGCTTTTGTTTTTGAACATGCAGGATCTGCAAATGACACATTAATCTCAGGAAAATCACCCACTACACCAGGTATATGTGCCAGTTGGTATTTAGGTGACACATTCGCCATCGTACATAAAATATTTTTATTGGTATTTGTATTATAAATACTTAACTTTCCATCGGGCATTAACAACTTTTCCTCTGGGAGATCTCTTATTACCAAGGGTATTGATGAGGTCATATTTCCACAGTTAACTTCCCACGATACGGTACTACTCTCTTTTTCAAGTTGAGCAAAAGTGCTAATCACCTTTTTAGCTTGATAATCGATATCAATAATAAAAGCTTTATTACTGGTTGTAGTTTCCCTGCCCAACCCCTGTAGTTGTTTATTATTTTCATTTTTTCCTTCAAGGGGCACCCCCATGATATACCTAAGAATTTCTTCTTTGAGTTCTTTTTTTTCTGGCAAATGTTTTTGTAATAAAACGATACCAGTTGAAGTTCCGCCTCTCACATAATAGAGAGGAATACGAATAGGAAAAGATGATTTTTTCATATTATCGCTATGAATAAATTAGTTTTTTATTATTCTCATGAAATAGAGAAAATATATTACATCAATGATAAACAAAGCATAAACAGCTATTCTATTTGTTAGTAATGGATTGTTATCACTAATAATGCCAGAGAATTTAATAAAGTGAATGAATCAAGAATCGAAGATTGGACAAAAGAATAAGGGGAATAATTTACCCCATCAAGTCATAGTGATAAAAGGCATTAATGCCATATATCCAGTTCTGATAAAAATAGCATCCATCAGCTCCCAAGTTTTTTATGACTATTTTTAATAATACAATTAACGTGTTGATTATTTTGATTGATTTTTTCTTAATATCAGGTTAAATGAGGTTTATTTATATAGCATAAGTATAGGGGGATATTATATTTTCCATCAAAGTAAAGTGTTTATACGCATTAAACTTCAAGTTGCAATTTACAACACGATATAAAACCTGATTTCTTCCCGCTAAGCGGGGAAAAATCACACGCATCTTTAAGTTAGATTGGTATATAAGCAATCTAACTCAAAAGTTGACGGGCGAATATAATGAATAAAAAGACCATATCCACACCCCATGATGCAGCTTTCAAAGGATTTATGACTCAAATTGAAAATGCTAAAGATTTTTTTGACATCCACCTACCGGAAAAAATCAAGCAATTGTGTGATCTTAGCACATTAACATTAACTAACTCGTCATTCATCGACCGACAGTTGCGTTCAAGAATGTCGGATGTTCTCTATTCGGTGCAAACGCAACAAGGGGAGGGTTATATCTATGTCCTGGTTGAACATCAGTCTACCCCAGATAAAATAATGGCATGGCGAATGATGCATTATTCTTTTATGGCGATGAATCAGCATCTGCAACAGGGAAACAAGACACTGCCGCTGGTTGTACCCGTTTTGTTTTACCACGGTGATCGCAGCCCTTATCCTTTCCAGCAAACCTGGACGCAATGCTTTCCGTTGCCCGAATTGGCAAAAGAGATATACTTTAATCCGTTTCCGTTAATCGATGTAACTGTGATTGATGATAACGAACTGGTGAATCATCGCAAAATCGCCGTGATGGAACTGGCGATGAAGCATAAAAATTTGCGGGAGGGGTTTAAGGCCGTAACCGCGTTATTGGCACAGGCCCTTAAGCACAATTATAATAGTGACAATGATGTGGTCACTATCCTTCATTACCTGTTTAACACGATGGATTCACCGCATTTTGAACAGATTATCCAGCAGCTGATTGAACAGACAGATAGTCGTCAGGAGGTGATTATGACTATTGCTCAACGATTACACGAAAAAGGCCGGAAAGAAGGTCTTCAGCAAGGCGTGCAGCGAGGTCTTCAACAAGGCGTGCAACAGGGTCTTCAACAAGGGGAAGAAAAAGGTCAACGTGAGGCGCGACTCGAAATAGCACGTAACCTGTTGAAAAATGGTGCTAGTATCGAACTGATTATGGAAAGTACCGGCCTGAGCCGTGAAGAACTGCTTTCCCTGCAATAACCCCCTCACCATTCCCTTTTCGCATTCTCTTACCCGCGTTTTTGGTGGGTAAATGAAGTAATAAAAATATAAAGAGAAAATAATGACAACAAAAACAACACACAATTACATAATTCGCCCCATCACTCAACAAGACAATGCAAGCATTGCCGCTGTGATCCGTGAGGTTTCTGCTGAGCATGGCTTAACCGCAGATAAAGGCTTTGCCGTCGCTGATCCTATTCTGGATACCCTGTACGAAGTGTACAACCAGCCACGCAGCGCTTATTGGGTGGTTGAAATGGATGGCGAAGTCGTTGGCGGTGGCGGTATTGCTCCGTTGGCTGGTGGTGATGGTGATACTTGCGAATTACAGAAAATGTACCTTTCGTCGGTATTACGCGGAAAAGGTATTGCCAAGCAAATCGTGAAACAATCTCTCGAATTTGGCACAGAACAAGGCTTTAAACGCTGCTATCTGGAAACGACAGAGGATCTGAAAGCCGCTATTGCTTTGTATGAAAAGCTAGGCTTTGGCTATCTTGATAAGCCTCTTGGCAATACAGGCCACAGTGACTGTGAAGTCAGGATGCTCAAAGCATTATGATGCTATATAGCTTTCAATTAAAGATAGCCAGCCCCACGGTTTAAGTGGGGCAATGTGGTTTGACGCAATCCTCGAAATCTTAATGGAGTCTGGGTTCATCGTCCTCAGGGGGAAAGAGATCACCGTCATCTTCATCATCAGGCGCATTAGGGTCTTCAAAGTACGTTCCCCAACCGTCGTAATTTACACCTATTTTACCAGCCAGATCCATGAGCTGCTCAACCTGTGCGTCGATCAATTCAGCTTCCAGACGACTTTCGCTGATCACATCACAACACATCAAAACAACACCGTCTTCTGTTTCCAGCTCTTCTGCATCCGTCACTTCATAGCCTAACCTGAAAGCTTCAAGGGCTGCCTTTTCCAGTCGGTCGAAGTCTTCTGCCGAAAAATGGTGCTCAATAATATAGAGTGCATCCGGATCACTGCCATCTTCCAATAATTCTTCGATGATCAAGCGAGTTTCTTCACACTGTTCTTCTAAAGCATGTGGGTCTGCCATGCCAATCCCCTCTGTCAGTTGGCTGTCTTGTTTCGCATTCTCCCATCTTTTATGTACAAAGGATATATCTATCCAATTTTGTTCAAAAAGAAATACATAACTTAAGCGGCTGATCTATAACCTGTCTTGGTACATTCATTCCTATACACTCTGCACACAGGGCTTGTAATTGAATTTTTTTATCGATATATAGTGAATATAAATTCAATATTTCCTACTGGAGACAATGCATAATGAACCCATTTTTCAAGCGTTCTTTCCTAAGATTACTTGACATTACTTCCACAGAAATTAATACCCTTTTAACTTTGTCTCATGCATTAAAAGCGAATAAAAAATCAGGTTCTGAATCTCTGTTACTCACTGGGAAAAATATTGCCCTGATTTTCGAAAAAGACTCCACTCGTACACGCTGCGCATTTGAAGTTGCAGCCCATGATCAAGGTGCCAACGTTACCTATTTAGGCTCAAGCGGCAGTCAGATCGGGCACAAAGAATCCATCAAAGATACTGCGCGGGTACTTGGGCGTTTATATGATGGTATCCAATACCGTGGATATAGTCAGAAAATTGTCGAAACGCTTGCGCAATACTCAGGCGTTCCGGTTTGGAATGGCCTGACGGATGAATTCCACCCAACCCAACTATTGGCTGATCTAATGACGATGCAGGAACACAGCCAAAAACCACTCTCTGAGATCAAATTGGCTTATTTGGGCGATGCCCGCAATAACATGGGTAATACTCTGCTGGAAGCGGCTGCATTGACAGGGATAGATCTCCGTTTGGTTGCTCCAAGAACATGTTGGCCGGAAAAAAATTTGGTTGCGGAATGTCAAAAACAGGCAGAGAAAACAGGCGGCCAGATCACCCTGACAGAAGATATTACGCAAGGTGTAAAAGGTGTCGATTTTCTATATACCGATGTTTGGGTATCAATGGGAGAACCAAAATCGACCTGGCAAGAACGCATTGCCTTACTGAAGCCCTATCAAGTCAATATGGATGTTGTGAAACTCACAGGAAACCCAGAAGTTAAGTTCCTGCATTGTCTGCCTGCTTTCCATGATGAAGAAACAACACTTGGTAAGCAACTGGCAGAGGAATTCAATTTATATGGTGGTCTGGAAGTCACAAATGAAGTATTTGAATCAAAACACAGCGTTGTGTTTGATCAGGCTGAAAATCGAATGCATACCATTAAGGCCGTAGTGGTAGCAACACTGGTGGAAAACCTCGTGTTGTAATAATTGATTTATATTTTTCGTCCACTTATATAAAAGATGTACCATATAGATCTACACTTACAATTTAAAGAAGATAACCAAATAAAAATAGTGAATTAACTCACTATTTTTATTTGCATCAATTAATATCACTAACAAAAATAATTTCAAACATGTTTTTTGGTTTTTATACCATTTAAATTGGGTTGATAATCAACAAACTTAAAAGCGCTCCCCACATAAACCCCATTAATGCCATGATCTTTATCACTCTATTTTACGAGTACTCCTTCATAATCCGCATAAAAACTGAGGTTTTAGATAGGATTAAACTTCAAGTTGCAATTTATAACACTAAATGAAATCACACGCATCTTGAAGTTAGATTGGTATATGTTTATTAAATGTTTTAACCGTTTAAAGTATAGATAGTTTCTGTAAGGCAATCGGATAAAATCCAATATAGGATTATTTTTTGATATCAACAAAGTCAAAACAAACGCGTTACTCTTTTTGATTGTCAGTCTCAAACGTCAGCACCACTTTAATCAACTAAAGGAAATGGCAATGAAATTAGAAACTTTATCCATCCACGCAGGTTATTCACCCGATCCAACCACCAAAGCCGTTGCGGTCCCAATTTATCAGACAACTTCCTACGCTTTTGATGATTCCCAACATGGTGCTGATCTGTTTGATTTAAAAGTGGAAGGTAATATTTATTCCCGCATCATGAATCCAACCAATGATGTATTGGAAAAACGTGTCGCCGCTTTAGAAGGTGGTATCGGTGCGCTGGCGGTCGCTTCGGGCATGGCGGCAATCACTTATGCCATACAAACCATCGCCACGGTCGGGGATAATATTGTCTCTGTCGCAAAATTGTATGGCGGAACTTATAACCTGATGGCACACAGTTTCCCAACTATGGGGATTGAAACCCGTTTTGTTGATCATGACAATCTCGCGGCCGTTGACACCCTGATTGATAAAAGAACCAAAGCCGTCTATTGCGAATCCATCACCAACCCCAGTGGGAATATCATTGATATCCAGGCGCTGGCCGAGATTGCCCATCGGCACGGCATTCCTCTTATTGTCGATAATACCGTCGCAACGCCCTACTTATGCCGCCCGTTTGAACATGGCGCCGATATTATCATCCATTCCCTGACCAAATATATTGGCGGTCATGGCACCTCGATTGGTGGGATGATTGTCGATTCAGGCAAATTTCCCTGGGCAGCGCATCAGGATCGCTTTGCAATTTTAGGCACACCAGATCCTTCATATCACGGTATAACCTATACCGAACATTTTGGTGCTGCTGCCTTTATCGCTCGCTGCCGTGTCGGGCCACTGCGTAGCACAGGCGCGGCATTGTCACCGTTCAATGCCTTTTTGATGTTACAAGGGCTAGAAACATTGGCGTTACGGATGGAACGCCATACTGAAAACGCCCTGAAGATCGCACAATATCTGGAAACACATCCTCAAGTCTCTTGGGTGAACTATGCAGGGTTGTCTGCACATCCTGAACATGATTTGGCTGTCCGTTATATGGGGGGCAAGCCAGCGTCTATTCTGTCTTTCGGCATTAAAGGCGGGGAAAAAGCAGGTATACGCTTTATTGATGCCCTGCAATTGATTGTTCGTTTGGTTAATATTGGTGATGCCAAATCTCTGGCTTGTCATCCAGCCTCGACAACCCACCGTCAGCTAAATGATGAAGAAATGGTAAAAGCGGGGGTTTCACGCGATTTAATTCGCTTATCCATCGGTATTGAACATAGCGATGATATTATTGCCGACCTCGCACAAGCGCTGGCGGCAGCCAAAACGCAGTAAATTCGTTGTTAAGAACGATACATAAAAATAAACACAGGCTCTAATGCTGAACCTGTGTTTTTATTATTTATCTGACTTAATTAGCTATTTTTACATGTCGAACACACAAAGCTGCTCGCTGTCACCTGTTGCTGAAAAGTCAGGGGTAAGTGTTTTAACATTAAACTTAATAGGTGACTGACCGGGGCGGCCTGATGTATTAGCTCGTGGGACAAGCACGTTGTTCAACACCGATACAAGAGGCTTACTAACTACTCCCCAATCCATTATATTGGGAAACTCTTCAAGTAGCGTCGTGCCATCTTTTTCCATATGGACATCTAGATACGTCGGGTCATTTGTCATGGTCACTGGATATACATCCGACAAATTCGCTTTTCTTGCCTTCGCGATTCCACCTTGGGTGCAATCCTGACTATAGGACATGCCAGCAATATAACGCTTCGGTTTTATTGTATAAGTATAGGCCTGTATCGCTCCTGTCCGTTTGTTAGTAACAATCGTCCTTATCTTTGAAGATCCCAGCGCAGCATAACCGCCCGACCTAAATGGGAACTGAATACCATCCGCCTGTAAATTCACCACCATTCCTGTAACTACTTCAACCTCGCCTTCTTCATCACTACCAGGCTTAATAAGCGGGTCAGTGCGATTAATTCGCATCTCTGCGAAAACGCCGTCGATGAGGTTATAAGGTCCATTCTCATTACTCTGGTAAAAATGGTTGATTGCAGAGTTTTGCTGCACGAAAAGATACAATCCTGCAGGTTGATCTACCGGTTTAAAGTTCACAGCAGTGTTAGCAATCGATTCCTGTTTTCCATTTTTCGTCACAAAATCCAGCTTGACCTTGACATTTTTAACACCGACAGAGCTGGTCAAGGTTGTGGTTAAGTATCCCTTCTCATCTGTGGTTAGCTGTTTATTACCGAATACCAGCTTGCCTTCCTCTACCAGTTTGTTGTGGTCAAGTTTGTCATTAGATACACCCCAAACCACCTTATCGTGACCAAAGGTCAGATGAGGTATGGCAGTATTACCGGAAGAATCAGTCACTTTTGCTTTATAGGTATAAGGCACTTTCCCGTCACCATTGAGTTCTTTACTCGATGTAACTTCTATTGCGCCAATCTTAATGCCACCGATGAAAGCCACTGGGTTGTCAACGTATGTCTTTGTTTTACCCCCATCAATTGATGCACCGACTTTAATATCTTTTGCAGGCTTGGTACTACTTAAGGTAGCAAATAAGTTTCCATCAGCATCTGTAGTCTCTTGCACTGACGACCATTTCATGCCATCCGGCAAGGTTTCAGGATACCACTGAACATCCACTTTCTGATTTTTCAGTGGGACACCGTTCTTATCTTTCACTGCTGCCGTAAAGGTATAGCCATTATCTCCAGCGAGGCGCAGCCCGGCTGTCAACGGCTTGACGGATTGAACCTTAAAGTCAGAGATAAGACCGCTAAAGCCAATATCACCAATATGGGCTTTTTGCATTCCTGGCATTTCCAGGAAAACTTTTACATCTTTCAGCGGCTGGGAAGTCGTTACCGTTGCCTGCAATTGCCCCTCAGCATTGGTTTTACTGGATTTTCCCCAACTCAGTTTCACATCGTTATTCGCTGGCTCAAGAGACCAAGTGACATCTTCAATCACACCATTGCGAATAATATCTTTATCGGTTGTACCATGAGCGATTGTTGCCAATAACTTATAACCGCCCGGATCACCCGCAGCAGAAGTTGTCAATTGTTCAGTCTTAAATTGTCTGACAACAAAAGGCTGAACTGTCACATTCAAAATAGCTGGCTTGCTGACTTTACCGTTATTTCCTTCCGCAAAGATATTGATCGTATGCGTATTTTGTCCATCAGGAATATATTTAGGCAATACAAGCGAAATTAACTTATTACCGCCACCCACCTTGGAAATACCGCCTCCATTTTTGGTAAATGCGTTATCTGCCTGAAATATTATATTCTTGACGTTTGATTCTACGTTAGCCGCTATCGGTATTGGTGATGGCCATGCTTGCTGGCTATAACCTACGATGTTGTTTTGCGACAACGCTAATTGCAGTTCATCTGGCTTCTTCCTGTGATCAAGCACAATATGGTTGTTTCTTTCCACTAAGTCATAGCGGCTACCTGCCAATGTACGCATGGAAGCAACACTATCAGGCGAGAACTGCACTCCCCAAGGTACTCCAAAGCGATAATTCAGGTTGGCCTGGAACAAAGTTTCACTGTGCCCGCTGCCACCATATTTGTAGTCTACCCCCATTGTCACCAATGGAATCGGCGTATAGTTCAGGCCAACTCTACCCAGGCTGGGGTTTTTCTGTTTACTACCACGATTGAACAATTCAACGTTATCACCAAAGTATTGTTCAAAGCCTAACTTACCACCCAGGTTCGGGTAAGCAGGTAAATAGAATTCGCCTTGAAGATCAAAGCCGTTGGCCGCACGCTCTTCCCAATCCTGTTTTTCCAATGACTGACGCCAGTCAGTCAGACGCAAGTATGAGTTAGCAGAAAGTTTGACATAATCTGTCCAGGCTTCTGCACCTACACCGATGCGCTGATTTTTACCGGTGACATCATGGTCATAGAAAGTATTCAGCCCGTACATCCAAGTAGGCGTAAAATAACGCCCACCCACACCGACATTCACGGTATGGCGGCTGTCTTTATTGCGATAACCAAATTGGGAGAAAACCAACCAATCGGTTTTATTGTCGTAGAGCGGAAGCAACAGATCCAGAGAACCATTATCCAGTTTGCCTTTTCTATCGAGGGAAAAGTTGATTCTGGCTGTCCCAAACTGGGATAACCATTTCTGGGTTTCGCTGGATATTATTCCATTGACTTTTCCTAACGCGTAGGATTTAGCTTGTTCGGTAAGCTGGGAAGGTGAAGATGACAACACCCGACTCACCGTCTGAATATTTTGCGCAATTAAACCTGCTGTAGTATCTCCCCTATTATCTAACTGATTTTCACCTGCCACTTTCTGTGCTTGCTGTTCAGTGTTTTTCTCACCTATAGCCAATGTATTCGTTGCGATAAATGGTAAAAACAAAGAACCTATATATAGCGAAGATCTAACGAACTTCTTACTAATATATGAGCCCATATATAGTACCTCATGGAATATTTGATGTCCCAACATTGAATAAGAATAAAAAATTAATCTTTTTGTGCACTTAAGATACATTAGGTGACTTATTGCTAATCTGCTTAATGAAAATTTTTTATTAGTTGATAATAAGAAGTTATCACTTGCTATTTTGAATGGCCGGTTATTACATGAGATGCGAATTAGCATAAAAAATCAGGCTTGATATTCAATCAAATAGGGGATTTTAATGGTGTATTCTTAATATTTATTTTTCAGAGAAAAATTTATTTGGCGATAAATTTCAAGTTACCGTGTTATTGGCGGTAACTTGAAAAATAGTACATATTTAACCAAACTATTTGGGACTGTCTTCTTCAACTTCAACAACCTCTGCGACCATATTCATTTGCTTCTCAACCCATTGCTTCTGAATGATATAACGGATAACCATTTCCACAACACTGTTCAAAACGAGTATTCACATTGTGCAAGTCAAAGTTGTTGTAAGCATACTTCACCAATGTTGTGGTTTTTGACGGTGTCACTACGAGCTGAGGAGGACCTTTGTACCGAGTGATCAGTGATTATTCAGAGGCATCCGGAGGGTGACGAGCTTCCTTATACGGCAAATATAAAAGGTAGGTTTGCAGAAAATTACAGTTGATATGATAAGTTATAGCTTATATTATGGCAATATAAGTTATAGGTTATAGAGGAAAAGCTGATTTTGTGGACTGTCATTTTAAGGCAGCGTTTTGATGCTTGGCTGCATGAGCAAGAAGATGGCTTACAGGAAAAAGTGCTGGCCGATCTGATGAATCTTGAAACTTACGGGCCAAAACTTTCCCGTCCTTATGCTGATACAGTAAAAGGTTCCAGACACAAGAATATGAAGGAATTGCGCATATAGTATGCTGGCCGTCCAATTCGTGCGTTTTTCGCGTTCGATCCGGAAAGACAGGCTATCGTGTTGTGTGCAGGTGACAAAAGTAACGACAAACGGTTTTATGAAACTATGATACGTGTGGCTGATGATGAGTTCTCAGCACATCTGGAGGACAAAAAATGAGAACGTTACGTGAAACCATTGCTACTCGCTCTGCGGAAAGTCAAGCCCGTATCAAAGAGATGGCGGATGAAATGATCCTTGAGACTGGCTTACAGATGATGCGGGAGGAACTTAAGTTGTCGCAGAAGTCTCTGGCCGAAGCTATGGGAATCAGTCAACCTGCAGTGACTCAGATAGAGCAGCGTGGCAACGAAGTGAAGCTGGCTACTCTTAAACGTTATGTCGAAGCTATGGGAGGAAAACTTAGCCTGACTATTGAGCTTCCTGATGGTGGCGGGCGGGTATTTCATATCTGATTCGGGTCTGTTCATAGTGGGACCGTGATCCCACTTCTAATAGTTATCACGGCCTAATAAAGTCATCCAATTAAGTTCATTGAAAAACAGAGCACCTTCTTGGGATATGTCAATGGGATATACCTCACTTAATTTCCCCAAACTGCGAGCAATTATTAATCACTCGCAGCTCGCCCCCCGATTATCCCTCCCTTCTAATAATCCGGCGACGCTTATTAAACAGATCCGGCAGTATCACCTGCGATACGCACTGCCATTCAATTTTATCGATATCCACCCTTTGTTTGGCAAAATAGTCTGACAGCGCTAACTGGCAGTGCTGGAGGACTTCGATGCTACAATCCCCTTCCAGTTTCAGCGACAACGCCGCCTGAGTTAACCGATAATCGCTCGTTAACGGCAGAGTATTGGCAATGATCCGTGAACAAGGATCAGCGAAAATATTGACTGTTCCTCCTGTAAGCGCAGGTAAAATTAACTGATCATCATTGCGCCCTTCGATGCGCTCTATCGCCATTGCAGGGTTACCGCACGCACAAGGTTTTTTTCTCACAACCAAAATATCATCAAGCTGATAACGTACAATAGGCTGCGTTTCACGGGTAAAATCAGTAATAATCGGGTTAAAACGCGATTCATCTATCCATTTCGGCTCAATATGCAGAAACTCTTCATTAAGATGCAGCGTCCCATGCGAGCAAGTACATGCCAGAAAACCTTCCGTTGCCTGATAAATTTCTCCTACGTCCCTAAATACGGCCTGCAACAGTTGGCGATCTTGCGGCTCCAGCACTTCTGCCACCGAGATCACTTTAACCGGCGGCAATGATGTTTCACCTTGCTGGATCTTCAATGCCAATGCCCGCAGCACCTGGGCGGGCGCGACAATAATAGTGGGTTGATACGCGACTAATGCTTGTACCTGCTGATTAAAGTCAGCAAACAAGTCAAAAAAACGGAAGGAGATCCAACGGTTCTGGACACTATCGTAGAGATTATTCCCTGCCCGTAAAAACAGCGCAACTCGCTCACCGTGAAATAAGCCGTTTGGCAGCATTTTGGCAAGCAGGGTTCCCGCCCAAATGCTCCGCTCTTTCGGGCTGGCAACGAAAAGACCTCGTTGTCCTGATGTCCCCGATGACATACCAACGCTGAATTTGCCAACTGTTGGCGTGAAATCTCGTGACTGTTCACTCAACCGCGCACATGCCAAAAGCTCATCGCGTCTGAGACCCGCCGTATTCATCTGGTCGAAATTTTCCATCATGATGGCTTTATTCATAAACGGATATTCCGCCAACGATAAATCACCATATGAGGAAAAATAAGGGCTTTTCGCCAGAACCCTATGCCTGAATCGCGCCAATTCTCTCAATTGGTGTTGCTCAAGCTGCTGTCGGTTGGTGAATTTCCACCGTTTTTTGGCTCGCCAATAGTACCAAAATGTTTTAAATATCATTCCAAATCTCCCTCATGGCAGAGCTGGATAGGGATCTGTTTTTGGTCAATGTGATGCAGCTTATTCAGTGTTTCGTAATAGGCACGGCTGTCATCCATAATAAGATTCGCCAACTTTGCAGGCCCACGCAGTTCACGGTAATTCGTTGGTGACCAGGCAGCATCTCCCGCTAACAATATCCAACCCTGATCACTCAATACACACAGGCCAAGATGCCCTGCCGCATGACCAGGTAGCGGAACAATCAGTATCTGCTTCTGGCTCCCCGGCACGGCATAACCTTTCCCCAATACCGATAACTCTTCTGGCAACGGGCTGGCTTCAAACCCTTCATAAAAACTGACTCTGGATTCGAAATCTTCCGGCATTAACCCCCGCACAAAGGCTTTTCTTAGCGCCGCAATACCTCGTAAGTGACGCGTCTGACGCCAACCTTCCCCCGAACAGATAAATTTGGCCTGCGGGAAATCCCGTAATCCGGCAATATGATCACCATGAAAGTGAGAAATGATAATGCCATCAATATCACGTGCCTGAATATCTTCCCCTTTGAGTTGCATCACCAGTGCGTCTTTGCTGTCAAAGTAAACCGGCGTGACCGTGCGATATAAGCGAATAATCCCACTACGGGTATGATCGTAAAAATGGTTGGCGTATCCGGTATCAAGGAGCCAACGCTTATCATGACACTCCAGCAACCACGCCCGAGCCGGAAATTTGCATACGCGAAGACTGGCGCCTTTCAATGCCATGCAACCGGAATGCGTGCAATATCCCACGTTAAAAACACGTATCTTAACCATGTGAACCCGTCTTCTGGTCTGCCTGTTTTAGCCAATTGGCCGTTAAATGAATACCTTCCTCTATGGTATAAATCGGCGAATAACCCAGCTCTTCTTTCGCTCTTGCGTTATCCAGTGTCATGGAGTAATAAGCCGCGCCAATGCCATAACGCGTCAGCAACGGCTCTTTTCGGGTGAGCATAGCAATGCCTTCCAGGATTGTCGCAACGCCATACAAAAGTGGATAAGGCAATGATTTGATCCGATAACTAAACTGCATCTCATCAAATAACTGCCCTAAGATCTTCGCCAATGGCTGTGGCTGTTGATTAGTAATGTTGTATATCGCCCCACTTTGTATGCCTTCACGGAGAGTTGCCAATAACATGGCATGAACAACATTCATTACGTAAGTGAGATCCAGGGCATTCCTTCCCCCTGCTGGCAAAGCAATAACGCCTTTGCTGGCTTTAACCTGAGCCAACAAACGCGGCAACAATACCCTGTCATGCGGGCCAAATAACCCACGGGGGCGCAAGATAATGTAAGTCGTGTCAGGATAGCGAGGGATCAATTGACGTATGCTCTCTTCCGCCAGAAACTTGGTTCGGGCGTAATCATTGGCGAAACACTGGCTGCGCTGATGTTCGGTAACATGCTGTTGGTGGGAAAAATTAAAGTACACAGCTGGAGTAGAAATATGGACAAATCGCTGGATACCACATAGGCCGGCCGCTTGTGCCAAAATCTGTGTCGCAGCCACATTGATACGTTCAAACTCATCAGGATCGCCCCAGGGAGAAGATTTGGCGGCGCAATGCCAGACTGCATCACACTCTGACATCAGCCCGATGGCTTGCTCCTTCGTTAACGTCGCCAGCTCAGCACGGCGAAATTCCGCCCCCAATCGAGACAATTCCCTTCCCGCCTGCGGATCACGTCCGGTTGCCACCACCGTCTCGCCACGGGATAACAGGTAATCAACGGCATTACGACCTAAACCACTCGTGGCTCCGGTTACAAGAATTTTCATGGTATTAAAATCATCTCACTTAACGAAAGCCCAGCCGCTGTACCAAGCAACATCACATAATCACGACCATAATAGCGATCTGTCATGATGGCTTCATGCAGTGCGCTTGGAATAGATGCCGCAACCTGATTACCGCGATAACGATAGATATTCACAAATCTCTCATCTTTGATATTCAAGCGCTTGAGAATATGTTTCAATCCCAAATGGCTTGCCTGATGAGGTATCACGGTATCGATATCGGACATGGCAAGATTGGCACTCCCCAATACACGCGCTGTAAATTCTTCAATCAATGAAGCAGTCAGTTTAAACAGTGGCTTACCCTGCATCTGGAACAGGAAATCGCTATCTTCCATACCTGAACGCAGATTCTTGCGGGTTCCGCCAGCCCGGATCTCACATAATTCAAGGCCTTCTGGGTAGGTTTCATGTTTGTAGGTCACAATCCCACTTTTCCCATTCCCTTTTTCAACGATCACACAAGCCGCCCCATCACCAAAAATCAGTGAGGATTCTTGATGCGACCAATCAATTCCACGGGAAGCCATCTCCGAAGAAACAATAGCAATCCGCCGATACTGTCGGGTTGCCAGCAATCCACTCGCAATATCCAGCGCAGAAATAAAACTCACACAGCTTGCATTAATATCAAAACAGGCGGTTCCTGCCGTTAACCGACTCTCGTTTAAAATATGTGCTGCGGAATAAGGTAAAGCTTGAATCGGGATAGCCGAAGCTGAAATCAGCAAATCAATTGAATCTGGCGAGATTTGATGTGTATCTAACGTATTATGCAGTGCCTCTGCGGCAAATTTAGCTGGGGATGCATCATAATCCGAATGATAGCGATACTCTATTCCAGAATGTTTTTCGACAAAACCCTTCGGCTTATTAAACCTTAAATCTAAATCGGATGAATACACTTTGTTTTCTGGTAAGGCAATACCAGACGCAATGATCTTCAATGGGATCAATTCATTTATATTTTTCATTTTTTTATAACTTCCAAGTGTTAATTTTTTGTTTAAATTCGTAGCCAGAATATGAAGTGAATTCTGAGTAGGGTGAGAATAAATGAATATTTATCAGATAGCCGATTAAACAGGAAGTCTATATTTATGACACATCATATTACTAAATTGAAATATTCAATGCAGTCACTTGAAAAATAAAAAAATTTCTCAGCTTATAATTTCAGCATCATAAAATTTTTTTAATGCAAAAAACACATTATGAGATTTAATCATGGCATTTGTTGTCTATATGTAAAATAAAGGTCAATGTTAATTGACAAATA
>NZ_JADEUF010000096.1 GCF_015163655.1 Xenorhabdus griffiniae
GGGCGGTCGCAAAACCAGTGTCGCACCGGCGGCCAGGGTAGGGAAAATATCGGATACCGAGGTATCAAAGGCGATAGTCGCAAATTGCAGGATACGATCCCCTGATTGTGGTTCGCTGGTCTGGTGTTGCGCATGGATAAAGTTCACCACATTGCGGTGCTCCAGCATCACGCCTTTGGGCTGGCCGGTGGAGCCGGATGTATAGATAATATAAGCCAGATGATGGGGTTGAAGTTGAATATCCGGATTATGGATCGGCTGTTTTGCTACGTTATTGCGGTGGCTTTCATCGTCCAGCACCCAGACGGGCATATCTGATATTGGCAACAGTCCCTGTAAAGGGTGCTGTGTCAGCAATAACACCGGTTTGCTGTCCGACAGTTGATACGCCAGACGTTCGGCCGGGTATTCGGGATCAAGCGGCACATAGCCGGCCCCCGCTTTAAGAATAGCGTACAGACCAATAATTAAATCCAGACTGCGGTCAACACAGATTGCCACACGATCATCGGGGCGTACCCCCGCGTCAATCAGTTGGTGTGCCAGTTGGTTAGCCTGACGGTTTAGTGCCGCATAACTCAGTTCGTTTTCGCCAAACACTAACGCGGTGGCGTCAGGGGTTTGTTCCGCCTGTTGTTCAAACAGTTGATGGATTAAGGTATCTTGCGGATACTCAACAACGGTATCGTTAAATGTTTCCAGCAGTTGGGTACGTTCGGCCCGTGGCAAGATATCGATTGACTCAATGGCTTGTTCAGGCGCATATTGCAGCGCGGCCACAATCCCTTCCAGTGCCGTCTTCATATAGGCAGTAATGCGCACCGGATTAATTTGCTGGCTGCATTGTGCGGTCAGTGCAAATCCATCATCAAAATCATCAATGTCCAGTGATAAGGGGTAGTTACTGCGCTCTTCACTCTCGATCTCGTCAATACCTTCCCACGCCATTGCAGCCACTTGTTCATCTTCGCGTGGGCTATGACGGAAATTAAGCAGACTGTTAAACAGTGGCAATGGTGCCTGAATACCACTGCAACGTTGGGCAACCGCCAGAGGTGCCTGTTCATGGTCCAATAATGCGGTTAGCTGCTGATAAGTTTCTTGTACTGCCTGCTTAACGGTACGGGCCTGTAACTTAACGCGAATAGGTAAGGTATTAATAAACATCCCCAGCACTTCGGAGGCACCAATCCCACCTTGTAACCGTCCCAGCAGAACAGTACCGAATACGACATCATTCCGTCCACTGCATCGCGCCAGCACCTGCGCCCAGGCCACATGAAACAGTACGGCCGCACTCATCCCCAATTGACGGGCGCAATCACGGAGATTTTGGGCCAGCTTGCTATCCAGCGTGAGAACGTTTTCCACTATCTCATTGAGACCGCCACCTTGTACGTCAAGCAACCCAAACGGCAGTGTGGGTTCTTCCACATCACCCAATAATTCGCGGAAGTAGTTCTGATGAACCTCTAAAGGCACATTGCGGATCTGCGCGATAAAGTTTCGGTAAGGCAGTGGCGTAGGTAAATTTTCACTTTCCCCCAAAAGCAGGGTTTGTATTTCACTGAATATCATATCCAGTGATATGTGATCACACACTAAGTGGTGATACAGCAAGGAGAGTAGCCACTTACCAGAAGTTGGATCGTTGGCTATATGAGCAACTAACAGTGGTGCTTTAGTAATATCCATCCGTATTGCACGGGGATCGGTGAGGCGGCGTAGCTGGGTTTCTGGGGGTTCTTCTGTCGATAGTGTGAGCTCAATGATTGGCAATGGTGCATGACGATAGACGATTTGTACGGGTTTAAGAAGCTCTTTCCAGTAAACAGCGCTGCGCAGAATATCGTGCCGATCAATCACCTGCTGCAATGCTTGCAAGAAACTCTCCAGCCGTGTCCGGCTATCGAAAATCATCAAATGGTTGTCCAGATAGAGATCACCTTCCGTTTCCAGCAAATGGTGGAACAGGATACCTTCTTGCAATGGCCCCAATGGATAAATGTCCTGGACGTTAGAGATACCGCCTGTTACATGGGAAACAATCTGATCTATCTGGTCTTGGGTCAATTCCAGCAGTGGCAGCATATCTGGGGTAATGATGGTGCTGCCTTCTTTAATCAGGTTAGGCGGTACGTCCTGTAGAGGCGTGGATTGAGTATCATGGTGACGAATTAGGGTGCTCATGGCTACCAGTGTGGGAGCAGAGAAGACCGCGTTGACATCCAGAGACAGGCCGTGAAGACGCAGTTGCTCAATTAAATTGACCACGAGTAGTGAATGTCCGCCTAGTTCAAAGAAATTATCTTGCCGTCCGATTTGTTCTACATTCAGCAGGGATTGCCAGATTGCGGCCAGAGTTTGTTCAGTTTCTCCTTGTGGCACTTCGTATTCACGGCTGACAATAGCGCTTTGATCCGGTGCTGGCAGGGCCTTGCGATCCAGTTTACCGTTGGCGGACATCGGGAAGGCATCCAGCATAACAAAGGCACTGGGTAGCATATGTTCCATCAATCGGCTGCTCAGTTGCTTGCGTAATTCAGCCGGACTAAGTGTCATACCGGTTTCTGGGATCACATAGGCAATTAAACGCTTGTCACCGCTTTCTTCTTCACGGGCGATCACCACAGCATCGCTGACGCCTGCGCAAGCCACCAGTTGAGTCTCAATCTCCCCCAATTCAATGCGGAACCCGCGTAGCTTGACCTGAAAATCATTGCGCCCTAAATATTCAATTGCGCCATCGGGTAACCAGCGTCCCAGATCGCCGGTTTTGTACATACGGGCATCAGGTTGTGGGCTAAATGGATCAGATACAAATTTTTCCGCGGTTAAATCGGGGCGATTGAGGTAACCACTGGCTACACCGGCACCGGCAATATGAATTTCACCACTAACGCCAATGGGAACCGGCCGGCCGTGCGTATCCAGAATATAAATACGGGTATTAGGCAACGGATAACCAATCGGGATAACCCCTTTAAGCTGGGGTAAATTTTGGTGATCCAATTTCAGCGTGGTGGCAATCACCGTAGTTTCCGTTGGGCCATAAGAGTTAATCCAGCGGCAGGATTGGGTTTCCTGATGAGACAGCCAGTTGATCAAATGACGGTACTCCGCTTTTTCACCGCCTACAATCAGGGTATGCAGGTGGGGACTAAAACCGCTGCGGCCGGCCATCATCTCCTGTACCCACAAGTGCCAGAAAGCCGTCGGCATATCCATAATGGTGATCTTCTGCTCACGCAGGAAGGTGACAAAAGTCATATCCGGTATCCGAATATGGGGCGGACGCAGCACCAGTGTCGCACCAGAGGCCAGGGTGGGGAAAATATCGGATACCGAGGTATCAAAGGCGATAGTCGCAAATTGCAGGATACGATCCCCCAATTGTGGTTTGCTGGTTTGATGTTGAGCATGGATAAAGTTCACCACATTGCGATGCTCCAGCATCACGCCTTTAGGCTGGCCGGTAGAGCCGGAAGTGTAGATGATATAAGCCAGATGATGCGGCTTCAGTCCCAATTGATCAGTATCGGGATTATGGGCTGGCTGTTTTGCCACGTTATCCCGATTATATTGATCATCCAGCAGCCAGACAGGAATACCCTGTATTGGCAAATGAGTCTGTAGATGCTGTTGGGTCAGCAATAACACCGGTTTGCTGTCTGATAACTGGTAGGCCAGACGTTCAGCCGGGTATTCCGGATCGAGTGGAATGTAACCGGCGCCAGCCTTAAGAATGGCGTACAGACCGATGATCATATCCAGACTGCGATCAGCGCAGATTGCTACGCGATCATCAGGACGAACACCCGAAGCGATTAAATGGTGTGCCAATTGGTTAGCATGACGGTTTAGCTCTGCGTAACCCAGTTGGCTATCGCCAAACACTAATGCGGTGGCGTCAGGGGTTTGTTCCACCTGTTGTTCAAACAGTTGATGGATCAATAATGTTTGTGGATATGGGAAGGCCGTATCATTGAAATCGTCTAACACTTGAGTGCGTTGGTATGGTTGCAATAGGGGTAAACTTTCCACTGGTTGCGAATCATCTTTAACCATCGCGGTCAGCAGGGTTTGCAGGTAACTGGCGATACGTTCAACGCTGGCATGGTCAAACAGATCACTGGAATATTCCAGGCCACCCACTAAGCCATTTTCGGTATCATTTATTGAGAGAGACAGATCGAAATGCGAGCTGTTTTCAGCCAGATTGATTTCACTAATGGTGATATCCGGCAATGCTATATTCTGCTGTCCAGGGGTATTATCCACTGACATCATCACCTGAAAAATCGGGCTATGACTGAGGCTACGTGGTGGTTTTAGCACTTCCACCAATTGTTCAAATGGCAGATCTTGATGTGCGTAGGCATTTAGTGCATGTGCCTTGACCCTGGCTAGCAGAGCGCTGACCGTTGGATTGTCATCTATTTGAATGCGCAGAGCCAGCGTGTTAACAAAAAAGCCAATTAACGGCTCTAATTCGCTATATTGCCGATTAGCGACAGGTGTGCCAACCACCAGATCTTTCTGCCCGCTAAGACGGGAAAGTAAAGTAATCCACCCCGCCATCAAGGTCATGAATAATGTTGTCTCGTGACGCTGGCTAAGGTTTCTTAATCCACTACTTAATTCCGGTGACAGAGTAATATCAACATACCCTCCGGCATAACTTCGCTGCTCTGGGCGTGGCCGGTCTGTTGGTAGTTCCAAAAGTGCAGGAGCACCCTGTAACGCATCGCGCCAGAAATTCACCTGTTTTTCCAATAATTCTCCCTGTAGCCACTCTCTTTGCCAAAGGGCATAGTCAGCATATTGGAGTGTCAAAGCGGGCAGGGGATCACCTTGTCCTTCGCTGAACGCATGATAAAGCGTGGAAAGCTCGTGCATCAGGATGTTAAGGGACCAACCATCGGAAATAATATGATGCTGGGTTAATAACAGGATATGTTCATTTGCAGCCAGTCGCAGCAAGCGCCCCCTGATTAGGGGGCCTTGCGCAAAGTCAAATGGCTGGCTGGTTTCACGCTGGGTTATCTCTTCGATGGTAATTTGTTGTTTTTCCGCAGGCAGATGGCTGAGCTCTTCCACTGCCAAAGAGAAGCCGCTATCTGGTTTACCAATAACTTGCAAAGCTTGGCCTTCGACCATCTTGATAGTCGTGCGCAGAATTTCATGACGAGCAACAATTCTGTTTAATGCAGCTTGCAGGGCATCTAAATTCAGATAACCTTGCAGACGCAGACCGCCTGGAATGTGATATGCCGTTTGTGCTGCTGGATCTAACTGCGCCAGGAGCCATAAGCGTTGCTGTGCCCAGGAGAGGGGAAGCGTTTGCTGATCAGCGTTTCTCGGTATAATGTGCCTTTTTTCTCTGATCTGCTTTTTTTCCTCAATCTGACGGTTTTCAATGCGTTCTTTAATTTTTTTCTGGAGTACTGCTTGTCTTAATTCAAGCAGGCTTAGTTCTTTGTTACTCATTTAATTAATTATCTCCATTTAGCAGGGCACGCAGTTCATCTTCGGACAAGTTTTCCAATTCTTTTTGCAGCAATTCGATGTCTTCTTGTGCGAAAAAGGTTTCGATCTGTCTTGATGCGATAAGCTCGGCGAGTTCAGAAAGTTCTGGATGGGTAAATATGTCTTGAATAGACACTTCAAGATGGAATGCATCACGTAATCTTGCCATTAACTGAATGATTGATAGGGAATTTCCGCCCAGATCAAAGAAGCTGTCATGGCGTCCTATTTGTTCTAGTCCCAATAAATTCTGTAGGATAGCGGCAATTTGCTGTTCGATTTCACCTTGGGGCGCTTCGTATTCACGGCTGGCGATGGCGGAACGATCCGGTGCTGGCAGTGCTTTGCGATCTAATTTGCCGCTTCCGGTTAGCGGGAAGGCTTCCAGCACAACAAACGCACCAGGCACCATATAACTAGCCAGACGGTTATTGAGTTGTTCACGCAGGCGATTGGCTTCTGGTGTGAAACCGGATTGTGGAATGACGTAAGCTACCAGACGTTTGTCGCCGGTTTCTTCTTCACGGGCGATGACTACAGCATCTCTGACGCCTTCACAGGTGGCGAGTTGTGCTTCAATTTCCCCCAATTCAATGCGGAACCCGCGTATCTTGACCTGAAAATCGTTGCGTCCCAGATATTCAATCATACCGTTTGGCAACCAGCGTCCTAAGTCACCGGTTTTGTACATGCGCGCATTTGGCTGTGCGCTGAATGGATCGGTGACAAATTTCTCCGCTGTCATCTCCGGCTTATTCAGATAACCCCGTGCAACACCTGAACCAGCGATGTGAATTTCACCACGGACACCAATAGGAACCGGTTGACCGAGGGTATCCAAAATATAGATACGGGTATTGGGTAATGGGTGACCAATCGGAATATTGTCATTGAGATATGGAACTTGCGTGTTATCTATCGTCAGATGATCTACGGTTAAGGTTGTGGCAATAACGGTGGTTTCAGTCGGGCCATAGGAGTTAATCCAGCGGCAGGATTGTGTTTCCGGGTGAGACAGCCAGTTTATTAAATGACGATGTTCTGCTTTTTCGCCGCCGACAATAATGGTGTGCAGATAGGGGCTAAAACCACTGCGACCTGCCATCATCTCCTGTACCCAGTGATGCCAGAAGGCAGTGGGCATATCCATGATGGTGATCTTCTGCTCGCGCAAGAAGGTGACAAATGTCGCATCTGGTATTCGGATATGGGGTGGACGCAGAACCAGTGTGGCGCCGGCGGCCAGGGTCGGGAAAATATCGGATACTGAAGTATCAAAGGCGATGGTCGCAAATTGCAGAATACGATCACCCCATTGTGGCTGGCTGGTCTGGCGTTGAGCATGGATAAAATTCACTACGTTACGGTGTTCCAGCATCACCCCTTTGGGTTGTCCGGTAGAGCCAGAAGTATAGATAATATAGGCCAGATGGTGTGATTGAAGCCCCAGTTGGCGAACATCAGGGTTATGAATAGGTTGTTGTGCTAGCGCGTTACGATGGGCGTCATCATCCATCAATAAGGTCGGTATATCCTGCGTCGGCAAACGTGCCTGTAAATGGCACTGAGTTAACAGCCAGGCAGGTTGGCTGTCTGACAACTGATAAGCCAGTCGTTCTGTCGGGTACTCTGGATCAAGGGGAATATAACCCGCACCCGCTTTAAGGATGCCATACAGACCAATGATCAGATCCAGGCTGCGGTCGGCACAGATAGCGATACGGTCATCGGGACGGACGCCAGACGCAATCAAATGGTGAGCCAACTGGTTAGCATGACGATTCAGTTCGGCGTAACTGAGTTGGTTATCACCAAACACTAATGCGATCGCATCAGGTGTTTGTTCCACTTGTTGCTCGAATAATTGGTGGATCAACCTGTCTTGTGGATAGGGTTGAGCGGTATGGTTGAAATCCACTAATACTTGCTTGCGTTGTTGCGGTTGCAGCAACGGTAAATCTTGTATCCGCAGAGCATCATCAGCCACCATCGCGGCTAACAGGGTTTGCAGGTAGCGTGCCAGCCGTTCAATACTGGCACGATCGAACAGATCACTGGCGTATTCCAATTCGCCAACTAACCCATTATTGGTGTCGTTCATGGAAAGTGACAGATCGAAATGGGTGCTTCTGCGGGCCAACGGCAACTCATCCAGCACTAAACCGGGTAATTCAAGGGATTGTTGTATCGGTGTGTTATCCAGCGCGAGCATAACCTGAAATATCGGGCTATAACTCAAGCTACGTGGCGGTTGCAACGCTTCGACCAATTGTTCAAAGGGTAAGTCTTGATGTACATAAGCTGCCAGTGCATGGGCTTTGACTTGTGCCAATAACGTGCTAACGGTGGGGTTATCTTCCAGTTTTATCCTGAGTGCCAGCGTATTGGCGAAGAAACCAATCAACGGTTCTAATTCACTGTGCTGCCGGTTAGCGATCGGGGTTCCAATAACAATATCGTGTTGACCACTGATGCGGGCAAGCAAGATTGACCATGCAGCCAGCAATGTCATAAATAATGTGGCACCATGGCGCTGGCTCAATGCCTTTAAGCCATCACTTAATGCAGGTGAAAGGGTGAATGCCACTTGATCGCCATGATAGCTCTGAGCCGCAGGGCGTGGCCTGTCTGTTGGCAGTTCCAGTAACGCTGGGGCGCCTTGCAGGGCTTCTCGCCAGAAACTGACCTGTTTTTCCCGCACTTCACCCTGTAGCCATTGTTGTTGCCAGAGAGCATAGTCAGCATATTGCACTGTCAGTGCAGGCAGTGGATCGTTTTGCCCCTGAATGAAAGCACGGTAGAGGGTGGTGAATTCATATATCAGGATGTTTAATGACCAGCCATCCGAAATCATGTGGTGCTGAGTCAACAACAGAACATGTTCATTATTGGCGAGTTTTAGCAATTGTCCGCGAATTAATGGCTCTAGGGCAAAATCAAAGGGATGGTTAGTTTCAAATTGAGCGGCTGTATCAATAGCCGCCTGTTTTTCTGTCTCAGTTAACTGACTGAGATCTTTAATGGTCAACTTGAAGCCACGCTCCGCATCGGCAATGACTTGCCGGACGATACCCTCCTCCATTTTGATCGTTGTGCGCAGAATTTCATGGCGGGCAACGATCTTATCCAAAGCCGCTTGCAGTGCATTCAGGTTTAACTGGCCTTGCAGACGTAACCCACCAGAGATGTGATATGCCGTTTGGGCGGCAGGATCTAACTGCGCCAGGAACCACAGGCGTTGTTGTGCCCAGGAGAGTGGCAGAACTTGTTGCCGGTCGGCGGGTAATATCACCGGTTGTGTGGCATGTTGTACTGGTTGATTGGTTGTATCCAGTGATTGTGCCAAATCGGACAAAATGGGATGAGTAAATAGATCTTGCAAGTCCACTTTTCGGTTGAAAATCTGGCGCAAGCGGGTTGCCATCTGTACTGTCAGTAAAGAGTGACCACCCAACTCAAAGAAATGGTCATGACGTCCCACTTGCTCCAGTCCTAGCAGGGATTGCCAGATTTCTGCCAGTTTCTGCTCAATATCCCCTTGAGGGGCTTCATATTCACGACTGGCAATGGCAGTACGATCCGGTGCAGGCAAAGCCTTACGATCTAATTTACCGCTGCCGGACAGGGGGAAGGTGTCCAGTATGACAAATGCACTGGGGATCATGTGCTCCATCAGGTGGATACTCAATTGTTCACGCAGGTGGGAAGGAGTGAGCGTAACACCAGGTTGTGGTATCAAGTAGGCAACCAGACGCTTGTCGCCAGCCGTTTCTTCACGGGCAATGACGACAACATCTTTAACTCCGTCGCAAGCTGCCAATTGCGCTTCGATTTCTCCCAATTCAATACGGAAGCCACGTATCTTGACCTGAAAATCATTGCGTCCTAAATATTCAATATTACCGTCCGGCAGCCAGCGCCCCAGATCGCCGCTTTTATATAGACGGGCATTAGCTTCTTTGCTGAACGGATCGGGTATGAAGCGTTCTGCCGTCAGTTCTGGTCGGTTTAAGTAACCACGAGCGACACCGGCGCCGCCAATATAAATCTCTCCACTGACACCGATGGGAACAGGTTGACCGAAGGGATCGAGAATATAAATACGGGAATTAGCATTGGGGCGGCCAATAGGAATGCTATGGATAATCTCAGTAGGGGTGTCACCATTTAGGATCAATGAAGTCACGATCACGGTGGTTTCAGTTGGGCCATAAGTGTTGATCCAACGGCAGCGTTGCGTTTCGGGCAATGATTGCCAATCTACCCAATGGCGGTATTCCGCTTTCTCACCACCGACAATCACCGTATGCAGGTAAGGGCTGAAACCTGTACGATCGGCTTTCATCTCCTGTACCCATTGGTGCCAGAACGCAGTCGGCACATCCATAATGGTGATCTTCTGCTGCTGTAAAAAATCGATAAATCCTATATCCGGTACACGGATATGGGCAGGACGCAGGACTAAAGTTGCCCCCGCAGCCAGTGTCGGGAAAATATCTGAGACGGAGGTATCGAATGCCATGGTCGCAAATTGCAGAATGCGATCCCCTGGTTGGGGGTGGCTGATTTGATGTTGAGCATGAATAAAGTTGACGACATTACGGTGTTCCAGCATCACCCCTTTAGGCAATCCGGTCGAACCGGAGGTATAGATAATATAGGCCAGATGGTGTGCTGACTGGCTGGCATCAGGATTATGAGTTGGCTGTTGTGCCGCAACATTTAGATAATTTTCATCATCCAGTAACCAGATCGGCACCGCTGTTGGCGGTAAACTTGGTTGTAAATATGTTTGGGTCAACAATAACTTTGGTGTGCTGTCTGATAACTGATAAGCCAGCCGTTCGGCAGGATATTCTGGATCGAATGGAACGTAACCTGCCCCTGCTTTGAGAATGCCTAACATGCCAATGATCATATCCAGGCTGCGCCCGACACACAGTGCCACGCGGTCATCTGGGCGTATACCAAAGGCAATCAGGCGGTGGGCCAGTTGGTTGGCACGCTGGTTCAGTTCGGCATAACTTAGTTGCGTATCTTGGTACACCAAGGCAATAGCATCAGGCCCCGATTCTGCTTGTTGTTCAAAGAGCTGGTGGATCAACTTATCTTGTGGGTAGGTGAAGTCTGTGTCATTAAAATCCACCAACAATTGTTGGCGTTGCTGGGGCGTTATCAACGGTAGTTCAGCCACGCGCTGGCTATCATCAGCCACCATTGCCACCAGCAAGGTGTTTAAATGGCTGACTATACGTTCAATCGTGGCGTGGTCGAACAGATCACGGGCATATTCCAGATCACCCACTAACCCCTTTTCAGTTTCATCCAGGGTTAATGTCAGGTCAAAGTAAGCACTATCCCTGATTAATGGCCGCTCATCTAATACCAATCCTGGCAGTTCAAAATGCCGTTGTCCCGGCGTATTATTGGTTGCCAGCATGACCTGAAAAATGGGGCTATGACTTAAGCTGCGCGGAGGTTGTAAGATCTCGACCAATTGTTCAAAGGGCAGGTCTTGATGGACAAAGGCATTGATTGCTTGTTCTTTTACTTGTCCCAGTAGTTCACTGACGCTGGGGTTATTATGTAATTGCACACGTAATGCCAATGTATTGGCAAAAAAACCGATTAAAGGGGCTAATTCAGGCTGCTGGCGATTGGCGATGGGAGTGCCAATCACAATATCATCCTGACCACTGAGTCGGCTAAGCAATGTAGCCCATCCCGCCAATAACGTCATAAATAGGGTGGTTCCGTGACGCTGGCTGAGTTCTTTTAAACCGGTCTGTAATGCGGAGGGAAGAATAATATTAACACGTCCGCCGGTATAGCTTTGCTTCGCGGGGCGTGGACGGTCGCTAGGTACTTCCAGAAGTGCGGGGGCACCTTGCAGAGTGTTACGCCAAAATTCGACCTGTTTTTCCAGCGCCTCTCCCTGTAACTCATTTTTCTGCCAGAGAACATAATCAGCATACTGAATGGTCAGGGCGGGCATAGGATCAGGCTGTCCTTGACAGAATGCGCGATAAAGTGTGGACAGTTCTTGCATAAAGACACTGACTGACCAGCCATCAGAGATAATATGGTGTTGAGTTAACAGCAGGACATGCTGATCTTCTGCCAGTTTTAGCAAGCGTCCCCGTGCTAATGGGCCATGAACAAAATCAAAAGGCTGGTTTGCTTCAAGACAGGCGATTTTTTCAATGGCCGCTTGTTGTTCTGAGTCCGTTCCTGCGGAATAGGACTGGCTGAAATCTTCTTGTATCAGGGGAAAACCACAATCTGCATCATGAATGATTTGTTGGGCTTCGCCTTCTACCGTCACGATAGTGGTACGCAGAATTTCATGGCGTGCCACAATACGATCCAAGGCTGCTTGCAAGGCATTCAGGTTCAGTTTGCCTTGCAGGTTCAACCCTACTGACATATGGTATGCCGTTTGTGCAGCAGGATCTAACTGAGCAAGGAACCATAAACGTTGTTGTGTCCAGGATAATGGCGCGCCGTTATCACGCGGTTGAGCCGTGATTGTTGTCTTTTGTGTCGATTGGCGGGTTATTTTTGCTGATTTGGCTAACTCAAGTAGTCTTCTGCGTTCCGCTAATGGTAGAGATGAAAGCTCGTTATTATTCATTTGATTATCACCATTTAAAACAAGGTAAATTAAAACCTAATTCATTGATTTATAAACATCTTGCAGAGACTCTGAATCGAATTGCAGCAATAGAGAGTCAATAATGCATTCTTCAAGTTGACAGAGGGTTGGGTGGGAAAACAGTTGATGAATAGATAATTCAACATCAAATGTTTGTTTTATTTGCGACTGTAGCTGTAGCACTAACAGAGAATGACCACCTAGCTCAAAGAAGTTGTCATAGCGACTTACCCGATCCAGCCCCAATAATGTTTGCCAAATGGCGGCCAACTGCGCTTCGGTTTCGCTTTCTGGAGCCGCATATTCACGACTTGACATAGCAGCATGATCGGGAGCAGGCAGAGCTTTGCGGTCGAGTTTGCCATTTGGCGAGAGAGGAAACGCCTCCATTACCACAAAGGCAGTCGGTATCATGTAATCGGCGAGAGTGCGGCTTAATTGTTCACGCAGTTGAGAAATGCTTGGTGTGCTATCCTGATTTGGGATCAAATAGGCAACCAGTCGTTTGTCATGGGGTCCATTGTCACGGGCAACCACCACCGCTTCACGAATGCCCGCACACTGGGTCAGGCAGGTTTCAATTTCACCCAGCTCAATACGCAATCCGCGAATTTTGACTTGAAAGTCGTTGCGTCCCAGATAGGCGATACTGCCATCCGGTAGCCAACGTCCCAGATCGCCAGTTTTATACAGACGAGCATCAGGATCGGCATTAAATGGGTCGTTAATAAAACGTTCAGCGGTTAATTCAGGCAGGTTTAAATAACCACGGGCGACACCCACTCCACCGATATAAATTTCCCCCGCCATACCAATTGGAACGGCTTCTCCATGAGTATCGAGAATATAGATTTGGATATTGGCAATAGGCTGTCCAATCGGCACTTGTCCGATATAGCGATCCGGAACACATTGCCAGGCCGTGACATCAATAGCTGCTTCCGTAGGGCCATATAAATTATGCAGTTCACTGTGAGGCAAGTGAGAAAGACAGTGTTGTTGCAAGGCATAAGGTAGCGCCTCCCCGCTGCATAAAATTTGGCGCAGGGAAAGGCAGCGTCCGGCCGGAATGTAATGGAGAAAACTTTGCAACATGGAGGGGACAAAGTGGATCGTCGTGATATGACGGCGTTCTATCTCTTCCAATAAATAATGCGGTTCTTTGTGACCGCCGGGGCGAGCCATCACTAATTGGGCACCAGACATCAGGGGAAGGAAGAATTCCCAGACGGAAACATCAAAACTAAACGGCGTTTTTTGTAAGACGCAATCGTGCGGAGTTAATTGATAAGCCTCTTGCGCCCAAAGCAAACGGTTAACCACGCCGCGATGCTCATTCATCACCCCTTTGGGGAGTCCGGTTGAGCCAGAGGTATAGAGGACATAGGCCAGATGACGTGATGTCAGCCCTAAATAAGCGGCCTCTAAGTTATCATTATCCTGGCGGGTAATATTGGCCTGAACGGTGGGATTATCTAAAAACCAGACAGGAATTCCGGTCACGGGCAGTTGTTCTTGCAAGCTATGATGAGTTAGCAGGATCACAGGTTCACTGTCTGACAGGATATAAGCGAGCCTGTCTGTGGGATATTCCGGATCGAGTGGCACATAAGCCGCCCCCGCTTTCAAAATCCCCAACAGACTAATGACCATATCCAAACTACGTTCCATGCAAACGGCGACGCGATCATCGTGATGAATTCCCGTTGCGACAAGGGCATGAGCTAGCTGGTTAGCCCGCTGATTCAATTCTATATAACTGAGTTGCGTATTCTCATATAGCAGTGCAATGGCAGTTGGGTTGCGTGCTGCTTGTTGCTCAATAAATTGATGGATTAAGTCGTGTTGCGGGAAGGGCTTATCCGTATTGTTAAAATCATGAAGGATTTGCTGACGTGCCTGTTCATCCATCAATGGCAAACGATCAATTGTCTGTTGTTCGTCGTTTACCATCGCTTCCAGCAGAGTCAAAAGGTTTTGCATAAGCTGGGAGATGAATGCTGCATCAAATATTGCCGTGTCGTAATAAAAGGTATAACCGATATGCTCGCCAGATTCTAAGACATTTATCATTAATGGAACGGGGACATCGGCATAGAGGAGATATGGGAAAGGTCGTAACTCTGCATTCCCCCACTGTACCGTGATATCGTCATCTTCCGCCATCCAGAGGGTAGTCAGGTCACCGATATATCTGGCTTTTTGGAATATCATGACTGTCTGGAAAACGGGGTGAACTTCTGCATTGCGTTGCAGTTTTAGTTGTTCCAGTATCTTGGTGAACGGATATTTCTGGTTTTCAATACCCTGCCGAATAGTCTTTGTCGCTTGTGTGATATGTTCCTGTACGGTCATATCACGGTTTATCTGGCAGCGTAAAGCAACCGGATTGATAAATTCGCCGACTAATTTTCCCCAACGTGCACGGCCTCTGCCCGGCAAGATAGAACCGATAATGACGTCATCCACTGCGGTATAACGGCTGAGAAGAATTTGGTAGGCAGCCAGAAAAACAGCAAATAGGCTGTTGTCATATTTTAGTGCTAATGCTTGTAGCTTGTGCGTCAGTGACTGGTTAATGATTTTCTTTAACGATATTTTTCCTGTGGCGGGCAGGGGGCTGTTTTTCGGTGGCCATTGTGAGACAGCTAAATCACCCGCCAATGTGTTTTGCCAGAATTGTTGTTGTTTTTTAGCGCTGGTACTTTTTAGCCATTGTTGTTGCCATTCCACATAATCGTGGAAACTGTTTTCTGGTGCGGATTCCAGGGGTTTTGCCGACAGCAGAGCATCAAGTTCATCTAACAGCATCCAATAAGACCAGCCATCAACGGCCAGATGATCAAAGGTCAAGACCATGACACTTTCTTGTTGATTGCATTGATACCAGCTGGCATAAACCCGCAACGGATGGGCCAGGTCAAACATATGCCAGCAATCGTCCTGAACACGCTGTTTAAGCGTTTCTTCGCTAAGATGTTGAGCATCCTGTACTGCAAGTGTGATGTTAGCGCTGTCTGCGATGCAATATCCTAATTCGCCGTGGTATAGTCCAAAACTTGCCCGCAGCATCGGATGTCTTTGTACCAGTTTATTGAGAGCTTCTTCTAAACGCTTGGCTGTTAATCCTTTAATGCGTGCACAAAATGCACTATTATTTTGACCGCGTTTGTCAGGGTCAATTTGATATTGAAACCAGCGGCTGCGTTGAGCTTCTGATAAAGGGAATGATTTCAATTTTTCAGGGTAATTCATTCTATAGCTCCCTTTTTATGGGTACATTAAAAATAAAAACATGAGAACTGATAAAACAAAAAATCACACTTGGGTTTTAACAATAAAAATAACTGACCATTCTAATAAAAAAGAACAGTCTTATTTTTTATATTTATTTAATTCCTTCTTGCCGATTAGGAAGTTATGTTTATACCAATCCAACTTCAAGTTGCAGCTTGCAAATCAATCTAATTATTTACATCTCCTCGCTTAGCGGGAGAGATATAAGACACCTCTTGAAAGATGATTGACA
>NZ_JADEUF010000097.1 GCF_015163655.1 Xenorhabdus griffiniae
GGGCAACATCGCAAAACAGGCCAAAAGTGCACATCGGCGTTTTAGGTTCGCGGGGATGGGCGGAACAGGTAAAAATGGTTCTTTAACAAGCTGATAGTCAAAGAAAAAATCACCTAAAACAGTATGACCGCACCGGAATCGTTCCTAAGACCCCATTGGGTTGCTGGGTGGATTTAATCCGTATGGATATGTGCATAATCCGGCGAATTTTATAGATCCGTTCGGGTTAGAAACGTGCCCGGAAATCATAGCTCGTGTGAAGGCTAATATTGAAGCAAGTAAGGCAGCTAGAGAATCGTCAAATACGGGGGGTAAGACCCCTGATCCTAAAGATAGAACCTTAGACGGTTTTATGAAAAAACATGTTGCTCCTGACCGCGAGACATTGTTATTCACGCAATCGCCAGGTTTTAATAATAATAAAGGTAAAGTAGGCGGGCAATTTAAGCGCTATGGTTTAGATTCTCATGCTGGTATTAGCCCTCATGTCCATCAACCAGTAAGAAATGTTTCTCCTAAAACTGGAGATGTATATGGTTCACAAGGAACAAAAACGAGTGATGGCGGTGTTACTTCACCTTCTACAAAAGATATAAAACAGTTATATGATCATGTATACAACGGAAAATATAATCTATGAAAAGTAATTTCGATTGTTCTCAATTAATATCATTTGATTGGAATGAAAGCGCTCCTCCGTCATCAACATATTTGTTTGAAAATATCGGCTTTGAGGTGAAGTTCAATGATGAAGTTCAATTTGTTAAGCTGGATTACTTCAAAGAATATAGTGATAAATACTTTATTGATTTTGTAGATAAAACATTCGCAGGTGAGTTTGAGGACTGGAAAGAATATGAAAATCCTACAAAGAGAATAATAGAGTTTAGTGATGCTATTCAAAAATTCATATCAATGAACAAATTGACACATGTTAAGTTATTTATCAGTTTTTTTGCTGAAAAAGACATCAGTGATGATCATTGTGAAAAAATAAAGTGTTCTAATTTATTAGAGGCTTTATTTTTAATGTCAAAAAGTAATTTTGATATATGGGTTGATAACTTAATAATTGAAATTGAGTAATATTTGAATATAAATGAGTCATGAAGCCGGAATGATCCCTATGATCTTCCGGCTTTCTTTTTTAAGAGCTCTCAGTTCCTGCCCTTAGCGGCTTTTATACTCCCCAATCAACCCCGCACAACCCCGCATCCGCAGCTTAATCTCACTGAGCTGGTCTTGCTCGCGCCGGTACTGTTGCTTAATCGTGCGGGTGTCATCGCTGTCAGGGATCAGCACCAGACAACGATCCAGTATCTTTACGGTTAGTGTGCAGCCCTTATCAAAGCCTGCCGCCTTAAACCATTAGCCTTTAAGATGGATCGCAGGTGGGGCGGCTACCTTATCATTTTGCGGCACGTATCCCACGGTGTAATAATGTTCTATTTTCATATCCTTATTTACACGCGGTTTTGCTTAGAATGTGCCTTAACCATCTGAACCACGTTCAGTTCAACCGTCGTGATGCGCTGGGACGGAAAATTGTACGCTGGTATGGAGCCAGCATCTGAACACCTGGAGCCACGCGGAAAAACGCGGCGGCGCGCCATCCCATCACCCTGATTCACAACCAAAAAGTTCTATTGTGAAGTAGGAAGAAAGGTTGTTGGGATGGGGATATAAGCAATGGGGGTTAAAATTTTTCCTTAGCTCTAAATAGCAAAAAACCCCGATGCACTCACCGAGGTTATTATGAACACTTCTGCAGAGGAAACCAATTTGCTATTTGACGGCTGGAAAACAGAACCGCTTTAACCCGCTTTCAAACAAAAGTGTTCCACAAGCTGTGAAAGTAGCGTCCTTGTTGGTTCAATAAATGCCATATCTAAAAATTCATCGGGCTGATGTGCTTGTTCAATTGATCCTGGTCCTAGGACTAAGGTCGGACACAATGCCTGTATAAAAGGTGCTTCCGTACAGTAATTGACGGTATCTGCCTTGGTTCCCAACAGTTTTTCAATCACGCCGACCAGTTTGTGGTCTGTTGGACATTCATAACCCGGAATAGGGGGATGAAGCTCAGTCACACTCAGGCGGCCAGGCCAGCGCTGTTTGACCGGTTCCAGAGCGTCATTCAGCAATTCATTCAAATTCTGTAAAGTCAATCCAGGAAGCGGGCGGATATCCATATGTAGCTCGCAGCAGGCACAAATACGATTTGCGGCATCACCGCCGTGAATATGGCCGAAATTCATGGTTGGATAAGGGATGACAAATGCCGGATTGTGATAGCGTTCTTGTAAGGTATGGCGTAGTTTTATGAGCTGGGTAATGGATTCGTGCATCAGATCAATGGCATTGACGCCCCGTGCCGGATCACTGGAATGCCCGGATTTTCCTTCAATGCGGATCGCTTGGGCGATATGCCCTTTATGGGCGCGGATTGGCTGTAATGATGTGGGTTCGCCAATGATGGCAAAATCAGGCCGAATATGGGTATTGGCAGCAAAGTAACGTGCACCTGCCATGGATGTCTCTTCGTCAGCGGTAGCCAGAATATACAGAGGATGTGATAGTTTGCTGACATCGATATCCCGTAACGCATCAACGATAAAGGCAAAGAAACCTTTCATGTCAGCCGTCCCAAGTCCATATAATTTGCCATCGCGTTCGGTCAGCGTGAAAGGATCTTGTGTCCAACGCCCCTCATCAAAAGGAACGGTATCTGTATGTCCACATAGCAGCAAACCACCTGAACCACTGCCCAATGTTGCCAGCAGATTGAATTTACCTCTGGTTTCAGGGACGCCCTGAATTTCAATGGAAAACCCGATCTCTTTTAGCCATTCCGCCAGCAGATTGATAACAACTTCATTGCTTTGATCGTGTTCAGCATCGGTGGCGCTTATCGAAGGAGCCGCAATGAGCTGATGATATAATTTAATAAAAGACGGTAATTTAATATTCACTGTTGACAGCCCTTACTCATAATAGTATCAATATTCATGCATATTTATTGCATATGAATGCAATTGGGTCATTAAATTAATATTATTGGGTTAATACTAAAGGTGAATAAATCCCATGTTGAATACGCTGATAGTTGGTGCCAGTGGTTATACCGGAGCTGAGTTAGCAGCATATCTGCAACGTCATCCCTATGTCCATCTCTCCGGCTTGATGGTTTCTTCTCAAAGTTTAGATGCAGGGAAATGTTTTTCTGAACTTCATCCACAATATCAAGGTATTGTGGATTTACCCTTACAGCCGCTAACTGAGGTGATTGAGGCGGCAAAAGGGATGGATGTCGTCTTTCTCGCCACTGCTCATGAAGTCAGCCATGATATTGCCCCGATATTTCTGGCAGCAGGTTGTATCGTGTTTGATTTATCTGGTGCCTACCGCGTACAAAATACACAGTTCTATAAAAAATACTATGGATTTGAACATAAAAATACGCAGTGGTTGGAGCAAGCCGTATATGGGTTGGCAGAATGGCAAGCAGAGAAAATCAAGCAAGCACAATTGATTGCCGTTCCCGGCTGTTACCCTACCGTTTCCCAACTTTCCTTGAAACCGTTGCTTGAACAAAATTTATTAGATACAGAACATTGGCCTGTTATCAACGCTGTCAGTGGTGTCAGTGGCGCTGGCCGAAAAGCATCGATTGCCAATAGCTTCTGTGAAGTGAGTTTGCAACCGTATGGTGTTTTTAACCATCGTCATCAACCTGAAATCACCACACATTTAGGTACAGAGGTGATTTTCACCCCTCATTTGGGCAATTTCTCACGCGGTATTCTTGCCACAATTACCTGTAAGTTGAAATCTGGTGTGACAGAAGCACAAATTAGGGAAGCTTATCAACAGGCATATCATGATAAGCCGTTGGTACGGTTATATAGCAAAGGCGTTCCCGCGTTGAAAGCTGTTGTTGGTTCGCCATTCTGCGATATTGGTTTTGCTGTTCAGGGGCAACATCTGATCATCGTAGGAGCTGAGGATAATTTGTTGAAAGGGGCAGCGGCACAAGCAGTACAGTGCATGAATATTCGTTTTGGGTATGAAGAAACTCAGGCATTACTTTAACTTCTAAAATAACTGAATGCCGAAAAATTAAAATTCCGACAGAGGATAAATCCGATGGAGCCGTTAGTTATCAAGTTGGGTGGTGTGTTATTAGACAGTGAAGAAGCGCTGGAACGGTTATTTACCACATTACAGTTATATCGAAAAACACATAAACGTCCGCTGGTTATTGTACATGGCGGTGGTTGCTTGGTTGATGAGCTGATGCAACGATTGCAGATGCCTATTTTGAAGAAGCAAGGCTTGCGGGTTACCCCTGAGGATCAAGTTGACATCATTACGGGGACGCTTGCCGGAACTGCCAATAAGAAATTATTGGCGTGGGCAACAAAGTATCGTTTGCCTGCTATCGGATTATGTTTGGGTGATGGAGGGATGGTTAAAGTTTCTCAACTTGATGAAGAGCTTGGCCACACTGGAAAGGCTCAACCAGGATCACCTGATCTCCTGCAAATTTTGCTGGATGTAGGCTATATGCCGATTATCAGCTCGATTGGTATTACTGAACAGGGTGAATTGATGAATGTGAATGCCGATCAAGCTGCGACAGCTATCGCACAAGTGCTGAATGCAGATTTGGTCTTGTTGTCCGATGTCAGCGGTATTTTGGATGGGAAAGGGAAAAAAATCCCAGAAGCCACGGCAGAGCAGATCGGGCAGCTTATCGATCAAGGCATTATTACTGACGGCATGATAGTGAAAGTGAATGCAGCGCTGGAAGCGGCAAAAACACTCGGACAACCCGTAGATATTGCGAGTTGGCGTCATGCAGATCAATTGATTGCGTTATTTAATGGCATACCTATTGGCACACGAATTTTGGCGTAATTGAACGTGTATTTACCGAACTTATGTTTTTACTAAAATTAAAAAGGTTACCCCTATGACTAAAAGCATTAAGAAAATCGTTTTGGCATATTCAGGTGGTTTGGATACATCCGCCATTATTCCGTGGTTGAAAGAGCATTATGGCAATTGTGACGTGATTGCGTTTGTCGCTGATGTCGGCCAAAGTCGTGAAGATCTGGAAGGCGTGGAGCAAAAAGCGTTACGTTCCGGCGCTTCCGAATGCCATGTCGTTGATCTGCGCGAAGAGTTTATCAAAGAGTATGTTTATCCTGTGTTAAAAACTGGCGCCCTGTATGAGGGAAGTTATCTGCTCGGTACTTCAATGGCTCGTCCAATTATTGCCAAGGCACAGGTTGAGCTGGCTTTGAAAGTAGGAGCGGATGCCGTCGCTCATGGCGCAACAGGTAAAGGTAATGATCAGGTTCGGTTTGAAAGCACTTATACCGCGTTGGCACCACATCTGAAAGTTGTGGCTCCGTGGCGGGAATGGGATCTGCGTTCCCGTGAAGCGCTGCTGGATTATTTAAAAGTTCGCGATATTCCGACAACCGCAACGCTGGAGAAAATCTATAGCCGTGACGAAAATGCATGGCATATTTCAACCGAAGGCGGGGTTCTGGAAAGCACGTGGAACGCTGCCAATAAAGATTGTTGGGCGTGGACAGTAGAGGCAGAAGAGGCACCCAATGAACCGGAATATGTCACGGTGATGGTTGAAAGAGGTGAAGTGGTTGGTGTGAATGGTCAGGCGCTTTCACCTTATCAATGTCTTGATGAGTTAAATAAGTTGGGGGCCAGGCACGGCATTGGCCGGATCGATATCGTGGAAAATCGTTTGGTAGGCATGAAATCCCGCGGTTGTTATGAAACTCCGGGGGGAACCATCATGATGGAAGCATTACGTGGTATCGAACAACTGGTTTTAGATCGTGATAGTTTCAAATGGCGTCAACAACTGGGGCTGGAGATGTCTTATGTGGTTTATGATGGCCGTTGGTTTGCGCCATTGCGTCAATCAATTCAAGCGGCAGCAGAAATGTTAGCGGCCAGTGTCAGCGGTGAAGTTGTCCTGAAACTTTATAAAGGGCAGGTAACGGCAGTGCAGAAAAAGTCAGCTAATAGCCTCTATTCTGAAGAATTCGCCACTTTTGGCGAGGATGAAGTTTACGATCACAGCCACGCAGAAGGGTTTATTCGCCTCTATTCGCTTTCTTCACGCATTCGTGCACTGAATAGCAAAAAGTAATTTTGGGGCGATCAACTTTTATACGCATAAACTTCAAGTTGCAATTTACAACACGATATGAAACCTGATATCTCCCCCGCGAAGCGGGGAGATATCACACGTATCTTGAAGTGAGATTGGTATAGTAATTAATAACGATTAGAAAAACAGGAACGATATTATGGCACTTTGGGGTGGGCGTTTCAGTCAGGAAGCCGATCAGCGCTTCAAGCAATTTAATGATTCACTGTGTTTTGATTATCGCTTGGCGGAGCAGGATATTATTGGCTCGGTTGCGTGGTCAAAAGCGTTGGTTACGGTAGGCGTGTTCACTGCCGAAGAGCAGCAAAAGCTGGAACTAGCCTTAAATGAGTTACTGGATGAAGTGCGAACCAACCCCAAGGCCATTTTGCAAAGCGATGCGGAAGACATTCACAGTTGGGTTGAAGGGCAACTTATCACGAAAGTGGGCGATTTGGGTAAAAAACTCCATACGGGACGCAGCCGTAATGATCAGGTCGCAACTGACTTGAAATTATGGTGCAAAGATCAGATTGTCCACATTCTGACAGCATTAGTTGAGTTGCAACAAGCATTGGTATTCACTGCTGAAAATAATCAGGATGCAGTCATGCCAGGTTATACCCATTTACAGCGGGCGCAACCTGTCACTTTTGCCCATTGGTGTTTGGCCTATGTGGAAATGCTTAATCGTGATGAAAGCCGACTGCAAGATGCATTAAAGCGGTTGGATGTCAGTCCATTGGGATGCGGGGCATTGGCAGGAACGGCTTATGATATTGATCGTGAGCAACTGGCGTCATGGCTGGGCTTTGCTTCAGCGACACGCAATAGTCTGGATAGTGTGTCTGACCGAGATCATGTTTTGGAGCTACTGTCAGATGCGAGCATTAGTATGATTCATCTTTCGCGTTTGGCTGAAGATTTGATTTTCTTTAATAGCGGAGAGGCCGGCTTTGTTGAGTTGTCGGATCGGGTAACTTCCGGCTCTTCCTTGATGCCGCAAAAGAAAAACCCAGATGCGTTGGAACTTATCCGCGGTAAGTGTGGACGGGTGCAAGGCGCATTGACGGGGATGATGATGACGTTAAAAGGGCTTCCTCTCGCCTACAATAAAGATATGCAGGAAGATAAGGAAGGCTTGTTTGATGCACTGGATACCTGGTTGGATTGTTTGCATATGGCGATACTGGTGTTGGATGGCATTCAGGTAAAACGCTCCCGTTGTGAGGAAGCAGCAAAGCAGGGATATGCTAATGCAACTGAGCTGGCGGATTATCTGGTGGCAAAAGGTGTTCCGTTCCGCGAAGCACATCACATTGTTGGTGAAGTTGTTGTTGCGGCAATTGACCGAGGTAAGGCGCTGGAAGAGCTTTCTCTATTTGAATTGCAAAAATTTAGCAATGTCATTGCTGTGGATGTCTATGACGTTTTATCGTTGCAATCGTGTCTAGACAAGCGACTGGCAAAAGGTGGGGTAGCGCAAGAACAAGTGAAGCAAGCGATTGTTCAGGCCAAGAAGCGATTTAGCTAAAAACATCAGTAATCACATGCGGTTGATAGTTTTTTCCCCTCGTGGATATAATGATTTATTGGTCAATACTATCATTGATATCAAATGCTGAGGTTGGGAATGAATATCCGCGATCTGGAATACCTTGTAGCGCTTGCTGAATACCGGCATTTTCGCCGAGCCGCTGATGCTTGTCATGTCAGCCAACCGACACTAAGCGGGCAAATCCGCAAACTGGAAGATGAGCTTGGCGTGATGCTGCTGGAACGCACTAGTCGCAAGGTATTATTCACCCAACAGGGAATGTTGCTAGTGGAACAGGCCAAAACCATTTTGAGAGAAGTGAAGGTTTTGCAGGAAATGGCCTCGCTTCAAGGTGAAAGTATGTCTGGGCCGTTGCATATCGGCCTTATTCCAACAATCGGTCCCTACCTCCTGCCACTTATTATTCCTGAACTGCATAAATTGTTCCCCAAATTGGAAATGTACCTGCATGAGGCTCAAACCCTAAACTTGTTGGCTCAACTTGATAGTGGCAAGCTTGACTGCGCTATTTTGGCGTTGGTGAAAGAAACCGACGCATTTATCGAAGTGCCGTTGTTTGAAGAACCTATGAAACTGGCGGTATATGAAGAGCATAAATGGGCTGGACGGGACAAAATTAAGATGGCGGAGCTATCCGGCGAGAAGTTATTGATGCTGGAAGATGGACACTGTTTGCGTGATCAGGCGATGGGATTTTGTTTTCAGGCAGGCGCCAAAGAAGATACCCATTTTAGGGCGACCAGTCTGGAAACTCTGCGCAATATGGTCGCGGCGGGGAGCGGCATTACGTTATTACCTGATTTGTCAGTGCCGAATGAAAGAAGCCGGGATGGGGTTTGTTATCTGGAGTGTTATGAACCAGAACCGAAACGCTCTGTCATATTGGTTTATCGTCCCGGCTCACCTCTGCGTGGTCGCTATGAGCAATTGGCAGAGGCGATTCGGACTAAAATGGGTAATTATTATGAAATACTTGGAAAAACCTCAAAATAATCGGTTTAGCCCATTAAGTGCTGCAACACGGTAGGCTTCTGCCATTGTTGGATAATTGAAGGTAGTATTAACGAAATATTCGATATTATTGCCTTCACCTTTCTGTTCCATAATGGCCTGACCAATATGAATGATCTCTGCCGCACGTTCACCAAAACAGTGGATGCCTAAAATCTGTTTTGTCTCACGGTGGAACAGGATCTTGATGCTGCCAACATTCATACCGGCAATTTGTGCCCTTGCCAGATGTTTGAATTGGGCACGTCCTACCTCATAAGGGATTTTCATTGCGGTTAATTGCTGCTCAGTCTTACCAACGGAACTAATTTCAGGAATGGTATAAATGCCGGTTGGGATATCTTCCACCAGATGCAGATCAGCATGGCCTGTGATAATCGCTTTTGCCGCGATGCGTCCCTGATCATAGGCCGCAGAAGCCAAACTTGGATAGCCAATAACATCTCCCACAGCATAGATGTTTTCATTATTGGTTTGGTAGACGCGATTGACTTTCAGTAACCCGCGGTTATCTGTTTCCAGTCCAACATTTTCTAAACCGAGAGTGTCTGTATTGCCTGTTCTGCCATTGGCATACAGCAAACAATCCGCTTTGACTTTCTTGCCGGATTTCAGATGAACGATGACACCATTATTAACGCCTTCAATTTTTTCATATTCTTCGTTATGACGAATGACTGTGCCACTATTCCAAAAATGGTAGGAGAGCGCATCAGACATTTCTTGATCAAGAAACGACAGAAGATGATCGCGGGTATTGATCAAATCCACCTTCACACCCAATCCGCGGAAAATAGAGGCATATTCACAACCAATCACACCGGCACCATAAATAATGACATGGCGAGGTTCGTGATCCAGTTGCAATATGGTATCGCTGTTATAAATACGGGAGTGGGTGAAATCGACATCAGGAGGGCAGTAAGGGCGGGAGCCGGTGGCGATGATAATGTTGTCTGCACTTAAGATATCAACACTATCATCGGCATAACGCACACTGACCCGATGTTCATCAATGAAAGTGGCTTCTCCTGCAAACATTCGACAACGGTTACGTTCATAAAACCCCTGCCGCATCTTAGTTTGCTGGTTAATCACGACTTCAGCATGGCGCAGAATTTCTGAAAACGAGGAACGAAGAATGCGGGAGTTATCACTGTAGAGAGGATTTTGATTAAATTCGATAATACGACTAACAGCATGGCGGAGAGCTTTCGACGGAATTGTGCCCCAATGAGTACATCCACCACCGACATTATTATAACGTTCTATAACAGCAACGTTTTTGCCTTGTTTTACTAACCCCATTGCTGCTCCTTCCCCTCCGGGACCAGAGCCAATCACAATGGCATCAAAATGAGTATGTTGCATAGAGGAAAGACCTGTTTTTACACAAAATAACAACGCTATCTTAACATTACTTGATGCAATAACCCAATGAGCATAAGGTTTTTATCTCATTGCTTAGAAATAGATCAGGAAAACATCGAATAATATCTTTAAGAGAACAATCACAGCAAACTTAGCAGAATCTGTTATATTTGCCTGATTGAAGTCGAGATAGATCAGGATTGTTGTGAGTAACGTAACCGGCGTTAGAGCAAAACAAAAAGAAAAAACCCGCCGCTCCCTGATTGAGGCGGCATTCAGCCAACTCAGTGCTGAACGCAGTTTTACCAGCTTGAGCCTACGGGAAGTGGCTCGGGAAGCGGGTATTGCACCAACTTCTTTTTATCGACATTTTCGCGATGTGGATGAACTGGGGCTGACGATGGTGGATGAAAGCGGTTTGATGTTGCGTCAGTTAATGCGTCAGGCCCGTCAGCGTATTGCCAAAGGCGGCAGTGTCATCCGTACTTCGGTTTCAACCTTTATGGAGTTTATTGGCAACAATCCTAACGCGTTCCGGCTATTGCTGCGTGAACGCTCCGGTACATCGGCTGAATTTCGTGCGGCTGTAGCACGGGAAATCCAACATTTTATTGCCGAATTGGCAGACTATCTTGAGCAAGCCAGCCATATGCCACGTCATTTTACTGAAATACAAGCCGAGGCGATGGTGACAATCGTGTTCAGTGCAGGTGCAGAAGCGCTGGATATTGATGAAGAAAAAAGGCGTCGTCTCGAAGAGCGTTTGGTTTTGCAACTCCGCATAATTTCCAAAGGCGCTTATTATTGGTATCGTCGTGAGCAAGAAAAAAATACTGTCTCTAAAGCGAGCCCTAAAACCCCCTGAATAATAATGAAAGGAGAATAATACGATGGAACAATACCGCCAAGATAAAAGCACAATGTTGCTGGCTCTTATCGTTGGAATGGCAACACACGGAACTTTCTCAACATTTTTTAATTCATTTGTCCCTTTTTCTATTTTCCCTCTTATTACACTGGCACTTTCTTTGTATTGTCTCCATCAACGTTATTTGAATTATCCAATGGCAGAAGGATTACCCAAACTGGCCGTTGGGTGCTTCTTCTTAGGCATGTTTGTGTATAACGCCTTCATTCGAATGGAATATCCAGCAATTGGCTCTAATTTCTTGCCTGTCGTTATTGGCACTGCCTTGGTGTTTTGGATCTACTTAAAGATGAAAAAGCGTAAGCAGCAAGTCGCGTTCGCTTCAGAAAACCAAAATTAGTCGCTTTTATCGAGAATGGTTCAATAAAAAACGCCACAAAATTGACTCTGTGGCGTTTTGTTTTTAATGATGACTAAGTTCTTTTCTCTAGCAGAACACCGCACTCCATATGATGGGTATAAGGGAATTGGTCAAAGAGCGCCAGTTGGCTGATTTTGTGAGTCTGTGTTAGCGTTTCCAGATTTTGGCAGAGCGTTTCTGGATTACAGGAAATATAAAGAATACGTGGATATGCTTGAACCATTTTTAGCGTCTCTGCATCCAGTCCGCTGCGCGGTGGATCAACAAAAATGGTTTCACATTGATAACTGCTTAAATCAATTCCTTGCAAGCGATTGAACTCACGCTCTCCGTTCATCGCCTGGGTAAATTCTTCTGCTGACATGCGGATAATCTGTACATTATCAATTTTGTTTGCTGCGATATTAAATTGGGCGGCAGCCACTGAAGGTTTGGCTATTTCTGTCGCCAATACTCGTTCAAAATTCTGCGCCAACGCCAGAGAGAAATTACCATTACCGCAATACAGTTCAAGTAAGTCACCTTTAGAGCCTTTGGTGATATCAATTGCCCATTCCAACATGTGCACATTGATATTGGCATTCGGCTGGGTGAAGCTATTTTCAACCTGACGGTAAATCATCGTCTTGCCTGCAACAGGCAAAACTTCATCAATATAGTCATGGTCAAGCATGATCTTGGTTTTTGCTGCGCGTCCAATAAGTTGCACATCAAACCCTGCTGCTATGAGTTGAGTTCGCAGAGCAGTTGCATGTTCACGCCATTCATCCCCCAATTTTTTGTGGTAAAGCAGAGAGACAATGATTTTGTTACTGCGGGTAGAAAGGTAATCTACTTGAAACAGTTTATGGCGTAATACGAGATTGTCTTTTACGCCAGCAATGATGGCCTGCATCATTTTATTGATTAGCTGATTGGCAACTGGAAATTGATCAATGCGTATACGCTGTTTAGTCTGCTGATCAAACATAATGTGATAGAGATCATCTTCTTCATGCCAGATACGGAATTCTGCGCGCATTCTGTAATGTGATGCCGGGGAACGGAAAACTTCAGGCTCAGGTGCGCTAAAGGGGAGCATCATTCCTTTTAGACGATGGACTTTCTCCATCAATTGATTTTCATAATTTTCCGTTGGCAAAGCATTCTGCATTATCGGGTTCTCGTATGGTCGCGTTAAGAAAAATTTCCGAGCGGCATTGTAGGGCAAGTGCAAAGGATGTCCAGTTTTCTGGTTTATCAGCGCTTTTTTTGATAGAGAGGCATTCTGGACACGCTAAAGTCTTCATCGTAGCATGACTCTTTATAGTTAAATATAGCTAGCCAGATAACACACATTCTCATTACAAATTTTATGGTAAATAAAAAACAGATTCCTCTATATGTTGCGTACGTGGCGATATTTTTTGGCTGGAACCATCTTGCAATTGCAGATAGTCAGGATACGTTGGTGGTTACAGCCCATCGCTTTAAGCAGCCGATTTCTTCAGTGTTGGCGCCAACGACGGTAGTGACTCGTGAAGATATAGATCGTTGGCAATCCAGTAGCTTAGTTGATGTTTTGCGCCGTTTGCCGAGTATTGATATTGCGCAGAATGGTGGTATTGGGCAGCATTCTTCTTTATTTGTTCGTGGTACGAACTCAAATCATACACTGGTGCTGGTGGATGGACTCCGTTTGAATCAGGCGGGTATTACCGGAGCCGCCGATTTTAGCCAAATCCCAATTTCAATGGTGCAAAGAATAGAATATATCCGTGGTGCGCGTTCGGCTGTATACGGTTCTGATGCCATTGGTGGCGTGATTAATATTATTACAAAACGACAACAACGCGGGACAACACTGAATGCGGGGATCGGCTCGAATGGATATCAGAACTATAATGGTTCAACACAGCAAAAATTCGGTGAGAATACTTTATTAACTACAGCTGCAGGTTATACCTATACTAAAGGGTTTGATGTGATAGTTGATGGTAAAACAGGGGGACATCGTCAGCCAGATCGTGATGGTTTTATGGGTAAAATGTTGTGGTTGGAAATCGATCATAAAATAAATGAGCAAATGAGTGGGTTTGCTCGAGCCTATGGATTTAATAATCGGACCGCTTATGATGCATGGAACTTCGGCGAAGCAGACACGCGCGAACTGTTCAGTCGTTCCTATGATGTGGGGCTTCAATTTAATCAAGGCCTCTATTCTTCCCAATTCATTGTCAGTTACAGTCGTGTTAAAGATTACAATTATGTTCCTAAACATGGGCGTTATGGCACAAGCTCCAGTCTAAGTGATTCAAAACAATACAATGTGCAGTGGGGAAATACGTGGCAGGTTGCTCATGGTGCAATCAGTAGTGGGATTGACTGGAAAAGAGAATGGATTGCCGCAGGCTCTAATAACATCCCTGTACAGAAACATGTTGATAATACGGGACTATATTTAACTGCTCAGCAACAGGTACAGGATGTCATTTTAGAAGGTGCTGTGCGTTCAGATCATCATTCTGAATATGACTGGAATACGACGGGGCAAATCGGCATTGGCTGGGAATTTGTTGATGGTTACCGTCTTATCACTTCGTATGGAACGGCATTCAAAGCGCCGACTTTGAATCAACTTTATAGCAAGTGGGGAAATGAAAGCCTTAAACCAGAAAAAAGTCAGCAATGGGAAATTGGCATTGAAGGATTGACCGGGCAGCTTAATTGGCGTCTATCTGCTTATCATAACGATATTGAGCAGTTGATAGAGTTTGCCAATAACCACTATGAGAACGGTGATAAGGCAAAAATAAAAGGCGTTGAGTGGACGGGAACAATGGAGACTGGCTTATTCCAACATCAACTCACATTGCAGTACATTGATCCGCGTGATGGTCATGGTCAGCAATTGACTCGCAGGGCTAAACAGCAAGTTAAATACCAATTGGATTGGGCAGCCTTTAATGTCGATTGGGGAATAACCTATCAATATATTGGTCGGCGTTATGACCAAGACTATAGTGAATATCCTGCGAAAACAGTGAAATTAGCGAGTACAAGTCTGTGGGATGTTAGCGCCTCATATCCGATCACTGACCACCTTACAATCCGTGCTAGAATAGCTAACCTGTTTGATAAAAATTATGAGACAGCCTATGGCTATCGCACCCCAGGACGAGAGTTCTATCTCACTGGAAGCTATAACTTCTGATTTAAATAAAACTGCCCGTCCAACGATTCTGGTTTTTGATTCTGGAGTAGGCGGTTTATCTGTCTATCAAGAGATTCGGCAACTCTTGCCGGATCTCCACTATATATATGCATTCGATAATGAAGCATTTCCTTACGGAGAAAAAACAGCAAAAGTAATAATAGAAAGGGTTGTTCAGATTGTTGATGCAATCCAGAAAAAACATCCTTTAGCGGTTGTTGTGATTGCTTGCAATACGGCCAGTACAGTCAGCTTGCCCGCCCTGCGTGAACGTTTTTCTTTTCCTGTTGTTGGTGTTGTGCCAGCGATCAAACCTGCGGCGAAGCTAACTTGTAATCGCGTTGTGGGATTGTTGGCGACACGCGCCACAGTGAATCGCGACTATACCAAAGAATTAATTGCAAGGTTTGCTACGGATTGCCAGGTGTATGCAATTGGCTCTGCTGAATTAGTCGAGTTAGCTGAGCGAAAATTACATGGCAAGAATGTTCCATTAAAAGAGTTAGAGAAAATACTAAAACCGTGGCTAAGAATGAAAGAGCCACCGGATACTGTCATTTTGGGTTGTACGCATTTCCCTCTGATAGCAGAGGAAATTGCGCAAGTCTTACCAGATGGAACAAGATTGATTGATTCGGGAGCGGCGATTGCTCGTAGAACGGCATGGTTGATAAAAAATCGGGAAGATTTGTTTTTAACAACGGCTAATAACTTAGCGTATTGCACAAAAGTTGAGGCATCGAATGAAGATCTACGGCCCGTTTTACGCGAATTAGGTTTCTTAACGCTGGAAAAACTATCAACTTAAGTGCAATTTGGCGCAATAATCACCGGTCGGTGATTTTTTTTAAAAAAACTATTGCCAGTATCAAAAAACTCCCTATAATGCGCCACCACTGACCGACGCTAAGCTGAAACGCGCGGCGACGGCGGTGAGAGAAAAGGGAAAATAATCGCTTGACTCTCAAGGCGAAAAGCGTAAGATACGCAGCCTCGCAACCCGGAAGTGACTTCCGGTTGCCAACGCTCTTTAACAAGTTA
>NZ_JADEUF010000098.1 GCF_015163655.1 Xenorhabdus griffiniae
CAGGGAGCGCCTGTCCGTAAAATCCAAAATACCCCATTGATAAAACGGCGATTATCTTCAGCAACACGTCCCCAAGCGCCCTGACGTCCAGGTAGATGAGGTTCAAGCAGAACCCAAATATGATCTGAAATATCGTGACGGCGGTGTGCAGGTATACTCATGGTTAATCAGCTCTTTTGATGGAAGAAGAAATATTATCGCATATCGCACAATTTACCTCATGACGATACTGTCTAGGGCCTGTTCAATCCATTCAAGCGGTATAGATTGCTGAAACGTCGATAATGACTTAGGTGCAGCAAATGTCTCCATATCGAGTAACCAATGATTAAGCAAAAAATACCCTCATGACCTAATAGTGATGAGGGTATTTTGAATTAACCTGAGGATCAGTCAATTGCTCTAAGCAGGTAATCCCTTAACTGAATGGTGTTACGCTTTATCGTGACTTTTGTCAGGTGGGTATTGTCTGGCGAAGAGCGGCGCCTACCATCAAAAGGCCTGATCCGGAGTATGACGAAAAAATGGCAAAAATCACCGAAGCCTTAGCCAACGCATCAGAGCAACAGCTTGTTTTTTATGAAGACGAAGTCGATATCGATCTGAATCCTAAAATCGGGGTAGACTGGTGTCTAAAAGGACAACAAAAACGCGTGATGACGCCGGGGAAAAACCAAAAGCACTACCTTGCAGGCTGCCTTGATGCCCGAACAGGTCAAGTGACCTATATCGGTGGTATAAAGAAAAACGCTGATTTATTTATCAACATGTTAGAGAAAATTAATCGTCAGTATCGTCAAGCCAAAAGTATCACGTTGATTTTGGATAATTATGGTATTCACAAAAGCCATAAAGTCAGGGAATGGCTAAAACAAAATCCTCAATTTAACCTGTTATTTTTACCGGTTTATTCACCATGGCTAAATAAGATTGAACGCCTGTGGCAATCCTTGCATGAAACCGTCACCCGAAATCATTGCTGTCAGTATATGTGGCAACTCTTAGCGTGCGTTGAAGAATTTATGATTGCATTTTCATTAGGGCAACAACCGGGAATGAAAAAAATGAGTGTATCGTTATTATGAAAGCTTATTTATTACCTAAACAAGATGTCAATATTGGCCGAATCGCTCTTTGAGGGCATCTATAAAGCAACGAATCTTCGCAACTGGGCGTTGGGTGGATGGTGTTAGAACGTGCATGGGACGCGCTGGGGTCTGATAATCCGTTAAGATTTGAGCTAAGCGACCACTATTGATTTCATTTTGTAATATATCTCTTGGACCAAGAGTAATTCCATAGCCTTCAATAGCTGCATGTAATAGTGCTTTCCAATCGTTAGAACGAAATCTTCCCTGTGGTTTCACTTCTTCCGCTTGACCCTCTTTGATAAATATCCATCTGCAAGGCATAGAAACTGTCCAAATACCGTAAATCAGGCACGAGTGCATGGACAATTCAGACGGTGAATTAGGTGTCCCGAATCGATTTAGGTAGTCCTGGGACGCGCAGGCTATCAATTGGTATGGCCTTAATCGATGAGCAATCAAGGAACTGTCCTCCAATTCCCCGATTCGAATCGTAACTTCATACCCTTCTTGTATCGGGTCAACTATGCGATCGCTTAATGTAAGCTCGATTTCTGTGTCAGTGTAACGTCCAAGATAGTCTGTGATAAAAGGTGTTAGTGATATTGAACCGAATGTCACCGGAGCATTAACTTTTAAAATACCTGATGGTGTAGATTTTAAATCATGGACAAGAGAGTCTGCCATCTCAACTTCCGCAAGAATTAACTGACATTGAGCATAATAGCGTTGACCTATATCGGTTAAATGCTGGCGACGAGTCGTTCTGTTGAGCAATGTCACTCCCAATCTCGATTCTAACCAAGCAATGTGTTTTGACACCATCTGTGCTGACATATTTAAAACCTCTGAGGTTGCTGTGAAAGAGCCTAGCTCAGCAGCTTTTACAAATACGGCCATACTGGTGAGTCGATCCATCATTCACTCCTGTTTGTTGATTAATATTGTGGGAAATGACGATTTATCTATTATTTGTTGTTTATTATGCTCCTTTCACACACAAAAGTGAAAGGAGAAGAACATGAAAATAGGTATCGTTGGGGCTGGTTTTGTGGGTAGAGCAATCGCTAAACTTGCACTAAGCGCAGGGCATGAAGTGATGCTAAGTAATTCGCGGTCCCCCAATACACTATTCAGTTTAAAACCGATGATAGGTTGTGAGATTGGTTCTCCGGAAGATGCAGCAAGTTTCGGTGATGTCGTCGTATTGGCTATACCTATGTCAGCGATTAATGACTTGCCTGCCAAGGCATTGCAATATAAGCAAGTCATTGATGCAATGAATTATTATCCTGAACGAGATGGGATCATTGAAGAGCTCGAATCGAACACATTAACCACGAGCGAACTCATCTCTCGGGTTATTCCAACTTCACATATAACAAAGGCATTTAATGCTATTCCGATGACGGAATTAGAGCAGGATGGTTTACCTAAGGGTGAAAATAATCGACGAGCTTTACCTTTTGCTGGTAATGATGAAAAAGGAAAGAAAATTGTTACTCAGTTATATGAGGAGTTCGGTTTTGATCCGCTTGATGTTGGTTCGTTATCTGAAAGCTGGAAGTTTGAAAGAGGGCGTCCCGTTTACTGTGTACGCATGAATAAAACAACGTTAGAAGAAGCTATTAAAAATACAATGCGTTAACATCTGGCCAAGTAATTATTGCTTGTTAATTCACCACAGTTTGGTACAGAAATGATTCAGCCAGAAATGGCTGAATCAAAGTGGATTTACCCCTATATTTACATACACTTTTTATCAATTAATCCATTATTGGTTCGACACAGTAGGTATTCTCATGGCGACCCCGGTAATTGTGCATCATTACTTTTAAGTAGTAGAGCAGATTGTCGACATGACGGTGAATAATGGGGAATTCGAAACACCGCTCAAGTCCTGAAAGTCGCCACAGCCACCGTCATGAAAACGTTAAAAACCTCACGTCCCGAAACGTAACGACACTATCCCTGAATGGAAATAATATTCAAATTATCTGTGAAATAGATAAGCAATGGTCGTTTATGGTCTTGCTTAAATTGAGTGGAATAAGTTCTATTATTACGTTTTGTCATTTTACAACTCAATAATGGGATTATATTCCGTTATTAAAGTATCTTGTTTAATTAAAGTAGATCAGAGTACATCGTGCTATTTTTAATGGACAAAACTATTAAGCTATGACCAATAGAAACCAAACAGGCTTCTATTATCGAAATCATTACACTCAACGAAATTGATCGTGATGCTCACAACTGTTGTTGACTTTACTATCCCAAACTTTCATTAGTTGCGTAATGGATGACTCGAGAACACTCAGAGGAACTCCATCCCTAGCTAAAGTTGAAAATCCTGACAGGAAGCTGTCAAACATTGCAGCCATTACGGCTGGGTCCTTTTCACTTGTCAATTCACCGTTGTCTATAGCTCGCTGAATGCAGGCAGCGAATCCTTGCCGTACTTGTCCTCTGGCATCAGCCAACAGTTTTTGGATATGGTCATGCTCCGGTGAGCAAACGCTCGCTGACAGTACCAACAAACATCCAGGAGGATGGCTACATTCTGTCTGCATTTTTGCTGAGCGACGTAGAGTTAACTCAATAGCCTCTTTGGGAGAAAGCGTTTGATCCCAAAGGCTCATTCTTACTTGTCCATACGTATCGGTATAACGGATTACCACCTCTTTAAATAATGCCTCTTTGGAACCAAAGGCCGCATAGAAACTGGGAGCGGAGATACCACCCATCCCAGCTTTGAGTAGGCTTAGAGACGTTGATTCATAGCCATACTCCCAGAACAATAACATTGCTTGATTGATTGCTTCATCACGATCGAAAGTACGGGGGCGACCCATCTTAGCCATAACCATTTCCTTATTAAAAATAAACTTAAATACTATTCAATATAAAAATCATTGACAAGATAGCTTCATCATCATTACATTTTATATCAATTGGTATATAAATAATAAGGAGCCGCTTTGATGCACGAAAACACCTCTACATTTCCAGGAACAGAAAGTGAACGCCTGCCAATTCCTGGATTACCTGCACTAATGACGACGGGTTTTGCGAGCCACAGGAGCACATACCTTCCAGTCATTGAGATTTACTTGTAAATGACCTTTCATCTTTAACCATTATAGGAGTTTTAATCATGAGCTCACTCGCAGGAAAAGTCGCTCTCGTCACCGGTGGTAGCCGCGGTATTGGTGCCGCCATTGCGCGCATGCTAGCCGCACATGGTGCAGACGTTGCCATTACCTACAGTGCTTCCAAAGACAAAGCAGAGGCTGTCGCGACAGAGATTCGCGCACTTGGCCAACGTGCCGAAATCATCGCCGCCGATGCGTCCGATGCCACCCAAGTTATCGCCGCCGTGGACACAACCATCGCCAGGCTCGGGCAACTTAATATTCTGGTCAACAATGCTGGCAATTTCCTGACTGGAACCATCGATCAGCTCACGATTGACGATTTCGAGCGCACCATATCGGTCAATCTACGGGCCGTATTCGCGGCCATGATGCAAGCAGTCAAATATTTGCCCGATGGCGGACGCATCATCTCTCTAGGGAGCTGCCTCGCCCCACGTGCGGGGCGAGCCGGTATCAGCCTGTATGCCACTAGTAAATCTGCTTTGGTCGGTTTGACTAAGAGTGTCGCGCATGACTTGGGTAAACGCGGCATCACAGTCAACCTGCTCCAGCCGGGTCCAATCGACACCGATATGAACCCAGCCGATGGGCCGGGCGCGCCTTCAAATTTGGCCAAATTGGCTCTGCCTGCCTACGGCCAACCCGAAGACATTGCCGCTACCGTACTCTACTTAGCTAGCGACAGCGGACGTTATATCACCGGTGCAGTGATCGACGTGGACGGCGGTTTCAACGCTTGAATCGATCCAATCCAAACGGAAGAATACCATAATGAAGAAATCCGATACTGGCATGCGCCGTTGGTTCCTACTCCTCACTGTCTGCCTAACTGGCATCTTGACACCACTCTGTTTTACCGGTCCGGCAGTAGTATTACCATCGATTCAGCAGATATTGGGCGGTACACCTAATCAGCTTAGCTGGGTGATGAACGGCTATATCCTGACCTATGGCAGCCTGATGATGGCAGGGGGAAGTCTGGCTGACACTTATGGGCGCAAGCGGATCTGGTTGCTCGGGCTGACGCTATTCATCGTAGTCACATTTATCATTCCCTACGCGCCGTCAGTACTGTGGATAGGTGTGTTGCGTCTGTTCCAAGGCGCAGCGGGAGCCGTAGCATGTGCTGGGGGTATTTCAACCCTAGCTCAAGTCTTCCACGGCTCAACTCGCACCCGTGCATTCAGTATCCTCGGTACATGCTTCGGTGTTGCTCTGGCTTTTGGCCCATTGGCCGCAGGTTGGTTGGTTGATACTGCGGGTTGGCGCTGGGTATTTTTGGCAACCGCACTGCTCAGTATCATTAGCCTGATTTTGGCACTCTTCACCGCTGACGAGTCACGCGACCCACAGGCTAGGGGTTTAGACTGGCCTGGAGCAATTAGTTTCACCGGCTTCCTGACACTGCTGACTTACGGGCTGCTACGTGTACCGGAGCACGGTTGGAGAGATACTGGCGTAGTGGCGTCTCTGGTGGCAACCATGATATTGTTCGTCGCCTTTATCATTATAGAGAAACGACAGACTCGCCCTATGCTCGATCTATCGTTGTTCGCTAACACCCGCTTTGTAGGCGTACAACTGCTAGGTGCTTCGCCCGCGTTTTTCTATATCACGCTGATTGTGATCCTGCCAGCACGTTTCATCAGCGTAGATGGTTACAGCGCACTGGAAGCTGGACAAATTATGATCGCTTTATCAGCGCCGCTGCTGGTGGTACCTTTCATCGCTGGAGTGCTGGCTCGTTGGATATCGGCGGGTGTATTGTCGGGTATTGGCCTGTTGATCCTGGCACTGGGCTTGGCTCTATTGGGTCATAACCTAGCCGGAGGTGCTGCTAATGGCGTATTACACTGGCCAATGCTGCTGATCGGCGTAGGCATCGGCTTACCGTGGGGTCTGATGGACAGCCTCGCGGTCAGCGTGGTGGAGAAGGAACGAGCGGGTATGGCCACAGGCATCTTCAATGCGATCCGTGTATCGGCTGATGGTTTAGCACTGGCTGTATTTGGTGTGTTATTGGTGATATTGATCCAGTCTGGTTTATCCGACATCGCTTCCAACACAACATTGGGTCAAGCAGCCAGCCGTGCTGCTATTGGCGACTTGGCTGGTGCCAACACCTTGCTACCTGGATTAGAGGACGCGGTGCTACGCAGCTACGATGCAGCGTTTCGCACTACCTTGTTCATTCTATCAGGAGCTTCCGTGCTGACGGCGTTGATGATCTTGGCTCTGCTAGGCCGGGTCAATGGGCATAACGAAGGTGTGCCCGCTTAGGCAAGTCATGGTTGATGCAACTGTCTTTGTCTACTCGCTAAAAGAATTTTCCAATTTGAAATCGAGAAATCCCACCTTTATAACATGAGAAAGGCCGTGCAAATTTGCGCGGCCTTAAATTTAGAGTATGAATTTGAGCAATTTATTCATCAACCTGAACATGGATATCAACTCCTCCGTCAGGGGCAGTGATTGAACCAGACCAATTTACACACGCAGGGCTATGACCATGCATTGCCACTTCAGCTTCCGCTAACCCAGAGTACCAAATCTAGTTCGGGAAGGATGCGACGATACAGTGCGGTGTATTCTTCATCGCGTTGCTCGCTTTCACCCACACCCGGCAAATCAACAATCATCAGGCTGTGATTGCCATTACGGAGGCGAAAACGCAGCACGTCCCGGGTACAGGCCTCAACATTGCTGATAGGTGTAACTTCTCCCTGGAAGAGAGCATTGCAGAGACTACTTTTACCCGCACCGGTTTTACCCATGATGCCGATTACCGGTTCGTACTGCGTAAGGCAATGAAGACGTTCAAGGATGAGGCTGCGCAGGGTATGAGGCAGCGAAGCCAGCGGTTGTTCAAAGGCCTGAAGGCCGTCAGATTTTTGCATAGGGAGATCTCAGCGTGAAAAACAAAAAGCCCCGCGATCCGGTAAGGGATGCGGGGGATTCGCGGAGATAATATCTGTCTGAAATTATTTGGAGTGCTAGCCAAATACCAATGGCTTCGATTGTGACGATTTTAGAATGCCTAGCTGACAGATTGCTCTGTACAAAAAATGGACGTCACTAGTTCATCCCTCGACATATGCTCATACTGAATAGCGGACATCATCTTACTGAACGGAGACCCTCTATTATGCTTCGTCTGTAGAATAACCTTCCCGTCAGTATGAGCATGTCTATCGTTAATGCCTCTATCTGGTCCGGACAGAAGGCTTCGAAGCGAAGCCCCTCTTCTTTTCAGATGAGACACCGAATAAGGTCCTCAAAGTCTGCGGATGAAAGATTTCTGAAGTCGTAACTCATATAGCGACTCCGTCCGCAATATTTGGGTTACTAGCACTCGAAGCTATCTGATGGATATGAATACGCTTGTGAATATGTTGGTGATTCACGTAATACCTGTGCAAATTGCGCGTCTTGTTGGACCGATAATGAAAACCACGCTCCCCCCACATAAGCCATACCAATACCTTACTGGATTGCATCAAGTAGCGGTCAAGTAGATCACGACGTAGATAGCTGACAGAGCCACTGACGTCCGAACCATATTCGCCAACTTTGCGGTAAAGTGATGCCACACCTGCAGCATCATGCAAATCCCATTTGTTTGCACGGTACCTGAGATTCAAAGCCTCACAAAGTTGCTTTGAGGGCAGGCTCGCACCGCTGCTTTGGTTCTCCACGCTATGGTAACTCTCCCAGTTGTAGTCCTGCACGGTGATATCTACCGCAACGCCACTGCCTGACCATCTGTCTGCGGACACCAAATTTTCATCGCTATCATCCTCTTGTTCATTTGCGACTAGCAGCCCCGGAATCGACGAGAAAGGCATCTCACCCGCATAGGTGTAATAGTAGCCAGGAGCATCAGGGATGGCGCTATTGCCAGGGTATTCAAGATTAGTGAACAACCTACATAGATTGTCAACTTCTTGGCTATCTACGAATACTCCTCGCAGGAAAGTGAAAATCTGTCGGTCATCCGAGGTAGCATTTTGCTCAATAAAACCGTCAAGAAGGATCCACGGTCCTGCCATACCATCAACTTCTGTGAGTTCAAGGATGCTTAGATAGTCAGATTGCGGACCTCTTACAATCCAATCGCCAGCATCTGTCAACTGATCGTTGAATAAGGCCGGTAGTGGCAAATCAATGCTCTCAGCCTCTAGTGGGAACGTTGGATCGATATCTGCATCTGATGGGCGAGAGCTGCGGTCCTCGGAAAGAAGACCTTGCGCGTATCGTATTCCCCACATCTCGAAGTAAGCTATCCAGCTGTACTTTTTCCCATATCGATCGATTTTGTGTTTGTCTTCTCCCATGCGGGGGCCGGAGTTCATTTGCCGGTCAACGGCTTCGAACTGCTCGGGATCATATCCAAGCATCAACATTCGCGAAACAATTGCCGACAGCACCCGTTGATATTCTGGGTTGCTATCATCGTAGTTCCAGCGATCTGGAATTAGTCTCCCTATCGTGTAGTTGCCGAAGTCCATTTGAATCGCTGCGTCTTTTGCACGTTCGATCACTGCCAAGTCGTAATGCGGCAAGACATCAAACGGATTAGGCAAATGGCTAAACGGAGGAAGCAGGTGCTTTGCCTCGTCCTCAGACAAGCAAGCCGGATCAACCATCCTTGCGATGGCAATGGTTCCCAGGCAGTACTGCTGATATAGGGCATGCCAAGTAGGATGTGACCCGCCAGGTGCGAACATCGATTCATAAATCTCACGAGCAACTTGGGGTAGTGCTTCACGCATCTCCACAGCATTCATATCCGACCAAGTGGTCAAAGCCGCACCGTAGGCTGCGGCGAACATTCTCTCGGTGACATATTGGTCTGAAACGGCAATCGACTCGACAGCCAGCCCGAAAAACTCTCTTGGCCGCTTGACTGCGAATTCATACAAGGTCTTGGTGGCCAAGTCGCGCAGGCTTCTGATCGTTGACGTCAACGTCCACATCACCCATCGTGCCCGACGAGTATCTCGCTCGTCTAGAACACTCGATTTCCATCGGGACGACAGGAAATTAAAGTCATCTTCAATTTCCTTAGGTCTCTCTCTAACCCACTCAGACCAGAACAGGTCTCGCTGCGTATTTGGCATGGCCAAGAGCACGCCATGTGTGAAATCCATGTCAAACGGATGCGCTCTTGCTGCCCTGGTGCTACGAAGTCTCTTGAAAGCTAATCGTGCAAACGGCTTTGATTCCTGCATCGCGCATGCAAACTGTTCAACCGTTTCTCGACTGATGTGACGTGGGTCTGATTGCGCCGTCAACAACAGGGCGTTCATGATTAGATTCTCGTCTAGCAAGTCTTGCCAAAGCGAGCGGCGGCCACGATGTTGCGGATACAGGCCAACCAGAGCCCGAAATACATCATAGGCAAAAGTGTGCGACCCAGACTCACGGAATTGAAACTGCGCGAGTCCCTCGTTGCTTTGCAGCCAATGCACCAAGTCAAGTTTAGCAAGCAGGTGATGCGCTATCATATGTCCGGCCATCAGGTCGTATGAAAACGCGATGCCCTGGACGCCTTCTCCAGAAGTCGTTCGAACGAGTACGCCTTCGGACTCCAGCGCGCGAATGATGCTGACGTCCCAACGGCCTACGTCTCCAACTGCCGCCCGTGCCGTTTGGAACTTCACGCTTCTCGCGTTGCCATCCCAAAGGAGCCCCGCTATCGTCAGTAGTACATCTTGCACCTCTTCCTGATAGATACGATGCGCCGCCGGTGAAAGCTCAGCAATTCGTGCAGCGACCTTGTCGAAGTGAGCATCGAATAGGCTTGTAAGCGAACTGGGCAGCGCCTCCACCCCGACAAGGTGCTGGCGCCGAGGGTTCGCCACCTCACAGAAGATTTTCAGCGTCAATGGGTGCTGCAAGAACTCGATTGGTAGATCCGCGTCAGTGGCATCGATCCTGTAGTACTCAAAGTACTTCTCAATGGCCTGCTGCGGGGCTTCTTGGAATCCGTTGTGCTCAACTAGAGAAAAGTCCTCTGGCAGGCACATCGGCGCGAACTCATTACGTAGAGTGACAACCAGCAGAACATAAGGAAAGCCCTCCAGAAACTCCTGCGCTCGGGCGAGTTCATCTCTCCAGTTTCTTGGGTCTTCTGCTTCATTCAGACCGTCAATGACTATAGGGATGCGCTTGCCCGCGCGTTGACCTGCCGCATCAACGGCCTCAACCAATCGGTCGAAGCTTTCCGCAGGTCTCCCAGATATTTTGAAAGCAGACACAAGATCGTCAAGACCCTGGCCTGCGTGAAGGTTCTTGCCCAGTAGCAAGATACCACCGGGGAAATCTCCATCTGGCTCCGTCACCTTAACGGCAAGCTCGGATTTTCCTTCTCCTGCAGCTGCAAGAACGGCTACGGCTCGAACGCTGATCGATTGTTCCAGACTGAGCATCACCGATGAAAGTGCATGGATATCCGCAACCAGATTTGCGGTTAACGGTGCTCCATCTGAACGAGCCCCTCGCAACTTCGAGAGTAGCCTGTCATAGCGCACCGGTTGAGGAGGATTAGCAGCCAGCATATTTTTTATGGCGTCGAAGTCACCGCTGCCGAGTGCTGTGTGCAGGTCATCTAACAGATCAGCCGATTCGTTGGCTCTAGCCAAGAGTGAGTCAACTTCGACTTTGAGTTCAGCTTTGAGTTGACCTGTTAATGAAACAATATCCGAGCAATTTATCTTAAGGGAACTGGCGAGCGTCTCTAACGATTTCCATACACTTTGGGCACCCAAATGCCTAAGAACCTTCTCCTCGGCTGCAACGGCAACATGAACTTCTGGTTGGTAACGGCGTTTGAACGGAGCCGCAGCGAGCTTATGCTGCTCAGCAAGTAGCGCTGGTGTCAGAACAAGCTCACCGAAGTAAGTCTCTCGAAATAGAGCTCCAGGTCCGACGAGAAGTTCCTCTATATCCTCAGCAGTCAGCAGCTCCAACTTAAGTTCAGGGAAACTATCTTTCTCCAGTGCGAAAAACCACTCTTGGTCATCTTTTGTCAGGGTGTGGCGTGTCCAAAGTTTCCAATTAGTTACACCTGGGACATATTTGCGCGTCTTCTCGATACCCTCGACGATTATCTTGCGGCGTTGGGCTCCCAAACCTTGTCCATTTGCCAGTTCATACCATTTGCATTGCCAGCCAATCCAGCGCGGTGGTGTTCCGAGAGCACAAGATTCGGTCAACTCAAGGTGGAATTCTACGCCTGGCTGGTTTGCGAGTTGCTTGAAGCGCCCGAAACATCCGTAATGTCGACGCACCAAAGCACGGCAAAGCTTCTCAAAATTTTCATCTGCTGCACCGGGTAGGTTGCTGAATACATCCCAATTTGCTTCAGGCATCGGCATTCCCCTATTAGTTTGCGTCGTCGGAATCGGACGGATAGTCATGCGCTGAGAAAACTTCAACCTTTGCCCCAGCTTCGATAAACAGTTTCACGAACGCGGATACCTCTGCCTCATCAGTCGTTATTGTTATTCTATCTCCTTCACGACTTAGATGATGATCCGACACGAATTGGCCAAGATCAGTTGGTCCTAAAGTGTTGAGTTTTAAACTGCAAAGTAACGAGAGCATCTCGTCTGAAAACCGTTGATTCTTTGGCTCATCAAAAGAGATGGAGTAACAATCATCTTTCTCAGCTTGAGTTCTGAGCTTGCTAATATCCTTCTCGACCTTCTCTGCATCTTGCTCTAGCTTGAATTTTCCGATGAGAACTAAGTTCATCGAATGCTCAGAACCATATCCGCTCCAAATTTTCATTACTGTACCCCTTATTTAATATCTAAGGTATTTCGAAGTCGCTTAAGCGCTGACAGAACACCGGTTTCGCCAATATCCATACCTGTGGTTGAATAAGAATTCATACGCAATATGCCGGAAGCCTCTATGTGCGCGTAGGCTCGAAGGCCAGTCTCATTAGGAAGAGGATCGCATATGGGTAGTCCTGACGCTCCCACCTCACTTACTGCAAGTCGAACCTCTCCTCTATAGTTGGAGACCCAGTTCTTAAGCTCTCGGCCGACCACTTCATCCATACTTGCGACCGCGTTAGTTGCTTGCTGAGGCAACAACAGCAATTCACTAGCTCCAAACTGTTGCGCCAGCTCAGTTACTGCATCAAGCTCAAAGACTGTACGTTCGTTTATCACGACGTTGATTCCAAAGGACGACAATGTTGCAATTGATTCAATTCCCTTAAGTAAGTTGGTAAACGGTTTTCCGCGCAGTTTTTCATAGGTACGGCCTGTCCCGTCAACGCTAATACGCGCGAAGTGAATCGAACCTTTGAGGTGTTTAACTAATTGTTGCGACAAACGGTGACCATGAGTCGTGAATGTCACGGCAAGCTGAGTTTCCCCCGCAGCCCGTTTGCATATTTCGACGAAATCTGGATGGAGAGTTGGTTCCCCTCCGCCAAATCCGATGCCGAGGCATCCTTCAGTATCCAACTCCTTCAACCAGTCAAGAACTTGGTTAGTATGCAGCAATGCCTTGTGCTTGGGTGCAAAACAATGCGTACAGTGGAGATCACAAAGGTTGGTGAGTGCCACTGAAACTTGACGGGGAGACATCGACCAAACCGTCTCCTGAGGGTGCAGTTCGTCTAAGAGGACATTCAGACCTGTATTTCGATCGAAGAAATGCACTCCGTTTGGCCCGATTCTGGACTTCATAACACAAAGTTCCCCGCTGACTAAAATCCACAAAAGTAATAGTATTTAACATCATAGCGAGAAATCCTTTTAAAAGGATTGCGTAAGGTCCACTTTTCGCTCTCGCAGACCTTCAGCGTCACGCGCTTATCTGCTGTATGCCAGAAGCAGGCATGGTTAATACTAGAGTTTCTTAATCACTGGCCAGCTTAAGTGACACGAATAATCCTCTATAGCCAATACCGGCAAACTTAACGAGCAAAATACAGACAGTGTGTTCCTCGCATATGCCACAAAATTGGGGGTAGATCAAGAAACGAGCAGGTAAAACAGTAAGGTAGGAATCCCTGTTTAGATCCTTGTTCATTGAGAGCGTAATATATTTTTTGCGCTGTAGATTTTCTTCATGGATGTCTTTTGTGATCACGCTGCAGATGAAGAAAATAAGAATTAAGGAGCAGATCCGTGACCAGAATTTGCAAAGCCGAGATCCAGAATTTCCGAACTATCCGCTTATTGAGCTGGCAACCTTAACCAAGCCTCAACTGCCTGATTGGCCCAGGAGACAGCGGTAAGACCACTATTCTCGATGCGATTGACCTTTGCCTTGGTGCCCGCCGCAATATCAGTTTCGCCGATACTGATTTTTATGGGCTGGATGTCACCCAGCCCATCAGCATCACGCTGACACTTGGCTCGTTGCCCGATGCTCTGATGCGCTTAGATTCGTACGGAAATTATTTACAGGCCTTCAACCGCGCAAACGGGTTGGTCACCGAAGAACCTGAACAGGGTCTGGAAACGGTTCTTTGCTTACGTTTGGCGGTGGATAGCGAGCTGGAGCCTGTCTGGTCGTTGGTATCACAGCGCGCTCAGGCACAAGGGCAGGAGCGCAATATTGCCTGGAAGGATCGGTTGCTGTTAGCCCCAGCCCGGCTCGGGGCTTATGCTAGTTCCAACCTGTCATGGACACGCGGTTCTGTACTCAATCGCCTGACAGCGGAGCGGCCAAATCTTGGTGCTGAATTGGCCAATGCGGCACGCCAGGTCCGAAATGGTTTCGGAGATCAGGCCGGTGTACAGCTGGCAGCAACACTGCAAATTGTGACCCAGAAAGCCAATGAACTTGGCGTGCCTGTAGGTGGTGGCACCCAGGCATTGCTGGACGCGCACGCCGTATCGATCGGAGACGGAGCCATTGCGCTACACGATGCTACAGGGGTGCCCTTGCGCTCACTGGGAACAGGCTCATCCCGTCTACTGGTCGCAGGTATGCAGCGTGCAGCAGCGCAGCAGGCGTCTGTCGTTCTGGTCGACGAAGAAAAGAGCTCACTGGAGAGCTATCTTACCTCATGCCATTGCGAATAAGTTGGCAGCGTCCGCACTTAACAGTATTCCCGTTGCTCAACTTAGGGCGACTTTTGAAGCTCCGGATTGTGAGCGTTTATTAGGTTGTGTCCCTTAATTATATAATCTCCGGTAAAAGAGCCGAATGCAGCCTAATTTCACCATGGACAGGTCGTTCCGCGCTGTCTTTTCATAACGTGTTGCGATACGCCGATTTCCTTTGAGAAAGCCAAAACAACGTTCGACAACATTCCGGTTACGGTAAGCCTGTTTATCAAATTGAACACGACCATCATTCCTTCCTTTTTCATTGATTTTATAAGGAATAATGCTCTTTATTTTCAATTTACACAGGTAACCGCGGAGTTTTCCTCCCGAATAACCTTTATCTGCCAATACGGCTTTGCCACGCCGTTTCATAAAGCCATTCTTGCGTTGGACGCCAACGCCGTTGAGCAACGGGATTGCCGTTTGGCTTTCATGAGCTTGGCCCGCCGTCAACATCAGGTTGAGAGGGAACCCTTTTCCGTCAGTGGCCAAGTGGATTTTGGTGCCATAATCACCGCGTGAGCGACCCAGCGCATGATCGGCAGCGATATCGGGATGTTTTTTTTCGCCCCGGCGGCATCTTTACTGGCACGAACATTGCTGCCGTCCAGACAAATTTCAGCCCAGTCTATTAAGCCTTTTTCATCCAGAATGGACAGTAATCGATTAAAGAGCTTATTGATAAGGCCTGATTTTGACCAACGGTTAAATCGGTTATAAACCGTTTTCCAAGAGCCGTAGCGGTCAGGCAAATCGCGCCAGGGCGCGCCTGAACATAGCACCCAGAACATGCCATTCATCACCCGACGATGTTCAACATGTGGACGGCCTGCCCGTTTTGAACGAACAGGAGGTAAACAAGGTTCTATCACTCTCCAAGCATTATCAGGAATGTCGTAGCGGGCCATCATTTTATTCCAGTATTAAAATCAATTGGATGATAATACTACTAATTTATATTAAGGGACACAGCCTAGCGCTATCAGTCGCGTCCCTTTAAGAGAATAACTTCAGAGTGATTTCTACGCTTTATCAAGTTGTTATGTTTCTCATGACCCCAGGTGTGCTGCGGGTTTCGCTGTTGTGAGTGGAGTTATTATCCGTATTGATTAGTCGGTATATGTAATATATACCAATCGTCATTGAAGATGCTTGATTTTTTATCCTAATCCGATCATGCTTGCGACCATGAAAATTCATCTGACACCAGAACAAAAACGCGCCCTTGAATTGATG
>NZ_JADEUF010000099.1 GCF_015163655.1 Xenorhabdus griffiniae
TATTAATTTTCTGAAAGGAGTATAATAGAGATTTCACACCTAATTGAGAATGTATTATAATAACTACAATATAGCATTAATTATTTTTAGTATTTAGGGGAACCATTTTATGGAATTGGTCATGACAAAAATAAAATCTTTTCTTTCAGGATGGGAAAAAAGCAATTTTGAACAATATAAAGAAGCACATGCTCTTTTTGGCGGATGTACATTAACACATCCCAATATTGTATCTTTTCTGGATAAACATCTTGATGGACAGTTTTGTTTTTATATCAAAAAGACAGCATCTGGAGTTAAGGGTGCCTGTTTTTCTTCTAAAAACAAAAAGCTGATTGAAGAAATGCAAACTAAATATCCAGTTTCATATGATGAAATTGTTTTCCCTATTGTAACGGATGCAAAATTATTTTTACCTATAAAATCAAAGCGATTATCGCCTATTCATGAAAAGAATTTTATCAATGCTAGTTATAGACCTCTTTTCAGTAAGCGCCAAATTTGCTTAATCAAAGACAGTTTTTCTTACAAAACTCGCCGTAATCGCAGTAACGAGATCAACAAATTTAAGCGTGCAGGAGGAGAAATTCGTCCCTCAAGTGAATTCAGTGCAGAAGAGTTGGTAGATATTTATATTGATCTGTACCAACAGCGTTGGAATAACGGCCATTCTGAAGAGCAGAAAAAGCATCTCCTTGAAATATACACTGAGCTTCGTGAGCATATATTTGGCAATGTATTACTGATTAACGGCAAGCCTTGTGCTTACGATTTTGTCTTGTGGGCGGAAAGTCCCAAATGGATTTCTTTTGATGCCATTAATGGTGGTTATGATCCTGAATATGCTCATCTCAGCGTTGGCAGTATCTTGATGTGGGTGAATGTCCAAGAAGCAAAAGCATTGTGTCATCAGGGAGATAAAACCATGCGTTACTCCTTAGGCAATCCTACTTTTGAATACAAAAATCGTTGGTGTGAAACATTGCCGCTAGGCAAAGTGCTTTTTTAATGTGTTCTGCAAGAGCAGCATAACTTCCCCTGAAGTAACACCTTGCATCGTATTATCTGCCGATTTCAAAGGATGCTGCTCTTTACCATATCCACCGATTAAACCAGGATCAGTCGGCCCAAATAGCGTAATATTGGGTCGATCAAGTGCCGCTGTCAAATGGCTTAAGCCCGTATCAACTGAAACTACGGCTTGTGCCCCCGCAATAACATGTGCAACTTCAGCCAGAGTCAGTTTTGGCAGAACATCAACATGGGAAAACCCTTCCGCTAGCCTTAATGCCCGTTGATATTCATGCTCAGCGCCCCAAGGCAATTTAATGCGCATGCCTGTTGTCTGGATATCTGCGATAAGCTGTCGCCAATGATCTTCAGGCCAATGTTTTTCATCGCGCGTTGTTGCATGGAGAAAAACGAGATAATTATTTTGGCCATTAGTTTGCTGGTGCAAAAAATGGCGGGCGATGGCGTAATCACCTTGCTCTGACGGTTTTTTATACCCCAAACTACCAGCAAATAAAGCCCGAGTGCGTTCAACCGCGTGTTGTTGCTTGTTGACAGCATGACAATGATCATAGAAGAAGCTGGCGATGGGCTCACGGATGCTTTTTCGATCGTAACCATGCTTTGGGCCATGTGCTAATCGCGTTACCAAAAAAGCGCTTTTTAACAGACCTTGAGCATCAATGATAGCGTCATATTGGTGCTGTTGCAGTTGTTGCCGAAATTGTGCCCGTTCTTCACGAATATCCTTCCTAAACCAATTTTTTCGCCAGCGGCGAATAGCCACGGGGATCACATTTTCGACTGCATAGTGCCAGGTTGGAATTTGGGCAAATCCCTCTTCCACTACCCAATCAAATTGAATGTCAGGAAGCTGCTGTTTTGCATCAGTTAATGCTGGCAGAGTATGTAACACATCTCCCATCGAAGACGTTTTTACCAGTAAAACACGCATTAATTCTGGCTCTCCGCCTGTAGCAGTTTGGCTAATGAAGATAGAACTCTTTCAGGTTGAATATCGATCAGACTTTGGTGATAGCCACCATCGCTGTCGCCTTTTCTGATTTTGTGATAACCCGTAATCAGGCGGATCACTTCGGCCTTATTTGATAATGGCGGGGTAAAATCCGGGCTACTTGGCCCATATAATGCCACCAGTGGCCGGTTTAAGGCTGCCGCTACATGCATCAAACCTGAGTCGTTTGTGACGATGGCATCACAAGCTGCGATGACATTTACCGCTTGTTCAAGCGAGGTTTTTCCTGCCAGATTGAGACAATATTCGCGGGCATCATCGCTTAACAGTGCGCGAATATCTTCACCTGCCTGATGATCTTTGTCAGAACCAAACAGCAAAATTTGGTAGCTTTTTTGGGTAATTAACTGTTCAGCGAGGGCAGCATAGTGATAATGTGGCCAGCGTTTAGCTGGGCCGAATTCGGCACCAGGGCAGAAGCCAATAATAGGTCGGTGATCGGAGATATTGAAGGCTGAAGTTGATTCGGCAATATCTTCGTCATTGACACTTAATTGCGGCCATAACAAAGGTTGTGGAAGATCATCGGCGCTACGTCTATTTTTCCCTTCATACGCGAGAGCGATATAGCGTTGAACCATGAGTGGAAAAGCACTTTTATTCAGGACTCGGATGTCATTTAATAATCCGTAACGCATCTCACCGCGCCAGCCTGTCCGTTGCGGGATATTGGCGAAGAAAGGGACCAATGCAGATTTGAATGAATTGGGCAATACATAAGCACGATCATATCTATTTTCACGTAATGCCAGCCCAAGGCGTCGGCGCTCACCCAAGGCCAGGGCACCATGACCAAGCGGCATGGCTAATGCCTGATGCACTTCTGGCATTTTTGCCAGTAATGGACGACACCATGCGGGTGCCATCACATCAATTTCTGCATTGGGGTGCAAATCTTTCAAAGTACGGTAGAGGCTTTGTGACATCATCATGTCACCCACCCATGATGGGCCGATCACCAATATCTTCATAGAAATCGATTAATTATCCTGATTGAGCCATTGCATATATTCAGCGACGCCTTCGGCAACCGTCTTGAACGGTTTTTGATAGCCAGCAGCGCGAAGTTTTGTCAGATCTGCCTGAGTAAAACTCTGGTAACGGCCTTTTAATTTTTCTGGAAAGTCGATGTATTCCACGGCTGGAGATTTTTCTTTATGGAATTCAATCACAGCATCTGCGACAGCCTGGAAAGATTCAGCGCGGCCTGTTCCACAATTAAAAATGCCGGAAACGCCATTTTGCCAGAACCATAGATTGACGGCGGCAACATCACCAACATAGATAAAATCGCGGCGGAAATTCTCACTGCCAGCAAATAACTTCGGATTTTGTCCCTGGTGAATCTGGTTATTTAAATGATAGGCGACACTCGCCATACTGCCTTTATGACCTTCGCGTGGCCCGTAAACATTGAAATAACGGAAGCCGCAAATTTGCGAATCCGCATGGGGCAAAATATCACGAACATATTGATCAAATAGGAACTTGGAGTAGCCATAGACATTGAGAGGTTTTTCATATTGGCGCTCTTCAATAAAATTGTCACTGCGGCCGCCATAAGTAGCAGCAGAAGAGGCGTACAGGAAGGGGATTTGGCGCTCAAGGCAGTAATGCAGCACATCTTTAGAATACTGATAATTATTGTCCATCATATACTTACCATCCCATTCTGTTGTGGATGAACAAGCACCTTCATGGAAAATAGCATCAATGTCACCTAAATCGTCACCTGCCACGATACTGGCAATGAAGTCTTCCTTATCCATATAATCGGTGATATCCAAATCAACCAAATTGACGAACTTTGTGCCGTCTTTCAGGTTATCAACAACCAGAATATCCTTATAGCCCTCATCATTCAGTGCCTTGACAATATTGCTGCCAATAAACCCTGCGCCACCAGTGACAATAATCATTTGGCTCACCTCTAAATAGTCAGTTCACTTTATACCCAGCTTTATTACTGTAACTTGACGTCTATTGGGTATATCTTTGCTGCGTATAATAGCACTTAACCCCACTGACGACAGCAGCTTAGGCAGGGAAATATCCTGAAATCTTGCTGTATACCAGACTCTGGGCCGTGATCAGCTTTACAAAGTTGAGATTAACTTTCTCGTTGTGTCGTCACTAGCAGGATCTATCAGTAAAATACATCATGCCTTTCACTTAGTTAGGGATTCAGGAGAGAAAAATGTCAGCGTCGTTTTACCAGAAAATTAATGAGCAGTTGGAACAAACCCGCTCCGAAGGATTATTCAAAAGTGAGCGTATAATCACTTCTGCTCAGGATGCCAATATTGCTGTTGCGGAGGGTAACCAAGTTATTAATTTTTGTGCCAATAACTATTTAGGCTTGGCCAATCACCCTGACTTGATTGCTGCGGCAAAAACAGGCATGGATAGCCACGGTTTTGGTATGGCATCCGTTCGCTTTATCTGTGGTACACAAGATTCTCATAAAGAATTAGAAAATAAGATTGCTGAATTTTTGGGTATGGAAGATGCCATTCTGTACTCCTCGTGCTTTGATGCAAATGGCGGTCTGTTTGAAACCCTATTTGGGCCAGAAGATGCCATTATCTCCGATGCTTTGAACCATGCCTCTATCATTGATGGCATCCGCTTGTGCAAAGCAAAGCGTTACCGCTATGCCAATAATGACATGCAAGAATTAAGGGTGCAGTTGGAAAAGGCAAAAGCAGACGGTGCGCAAAATATCCTGATCGCAACTGACGGGGTATTTTCAATGGATGGCGTTATTGCTGACCTGAAATCTATCTGTGACCTGGCTGATGAATTTGGTGCATTGGTTATGGTGGATGATTCACATGCAGTTGGCTTTGTTGGCAAGCATGGTCGTGGTACCCATGAATACTGTGATGTTATGGGACGTATTGACATCATCACCGGTACGCTAGGTAAGGCACTGGGTGGCGCATCAGGTGGTTATACTGCTGCGCGTAAAGAAGTGGTTGAATGGTTGCGTCAGCGTTCACGCCCATATTTGTTCTCCAACTCACTGGCTCCAGCCATTGTCGCTGCATCGATCAAGGTGCTGGACATGCTGAAAAGTGGCGATGATCTGCGTGAGCGTCTCTGGAAAAACGCGAATTTGTTTCGTGAAAAAATGACAGCGGCAGGTTTCACGCTGGCAGGAGCAGATCATGCGATTATCCCTGTTATGTTGGGGGATGCAAAACTGGCGCAGGAATTCGCCGCAGAACTGCTGAAAGAAGGCATTTATGTGATTGGGTTTTTCTATCCGGTTGTGCCGAAAGGTCAGGCGCGTATCCGAACCCAGATCTCAGCCGCTCATACTGAAGAACAAATTGAACGTGTGGTGGCTGCATTTATCCGCATTGGTAAGCAATTGGATGTCATTGCTTAAGGTATCATTATGAAAGCATTGTCCAAATTAAAGCCAGAAGAAGGTATCTGGATGACAGATGTGCCCACGCCGGAGCTTGGGCACAATGATGTGATGATTAAAATCCGTAAGACTGCCATTTGTGGGACGGACGTTCACATCTATAACTGGGATGATTGGTCGCAAAAAACTATCCCTGTCCCGATGGTAGTGGGGCACGAATATGTTGGTGAAGTTGTTGCGATTGGTCAGGAAGTAAAAGGGTTCAAGATTGGTGATCGTGTATCTGGTGAAGGCCATATTACCTGTGGTCATTGTCGTAATTGTCGAGGTGGACGTACGCATTTATGCCGCAATACCACGGGTGTGGGTGTGAATCGCGAAGGTGCTTTTGCTGAATATCTGGTTATTCCCGCATTTAATGCTTTTAAGATCCCAGACAATATACCCAATGAGCTGGCTGCGATTTTTGATCCATTTGGCAATGCAGTACACACTGCACTGTCTTTTGATCTGGTGGGAGAAGATGTACTGGTATCAGGCGCTGGTCCTATCGGGATTATGGCAGCAGCGGTATGTAAGCATGTTGGTGCCCGTCATGTCGTGATTACGGATGTCAATGAATATCGCCTTGAGTTAGCTCGTAAAATGGGTGTTACCCGTGCTGTGAATGTTAGCAAAGAAAATCTAACTGATGTCATGGCAGAACTGGGAATGACGGAAGGTTTTGATGTTGGGTTGGAGATGTCAGGTGCTCCACCAGCGTTCCATACTTTGCTCAATACCATGAACCACGGTGGGCGTATTGCTCTGTTAGGTATTCCGCCTTCGGATATGGCGATAGATTGGAACCAGGTCATCTTTAAGGGATTATTTATCAAGGGCATCTACGGGCGTGAGATGTTCGAAACTTGGTACAAGATGGCGGCTTTGATCCAATCTGGCCTGGATTTGTCCCCGATTATCACTCACCAATTCTCGATTGATGATTATCAGAAAGGCTTTGATGTTATGCGTTCAGGGCAATCTGGCAAAGTTATCTTAAATTGGGATTAAAAATTAGCGCAGGCGTCTTTAGTTTTTTGGACGCCTGCCTGATCGTTTTTTGGTCGAGTTTCCGTTTTATTTTCCAGTGTGTGTTTTACTTCTGTTTTGTCTGGCGCTTTTTTTGTCGTGTGATTGCCCAAAAGTTTTTGCATGTACCGATTTAAGGTATTAAAGATAACACTGTTAGAGAATGCCTTCTTGACCATCCTGAGATACTCCAACTGAGTGGCTGGTACATGTTTTGGCTGATGGGGTTTTATGCACTTACGTGCAGTTTGATGATCTAACAACAGGCTGGGTGTTACCAGCTCAATATCATTGGGTAATGTTGCAAGTGCTTGCTGTAAGGCGCGTATGGTCGTGGGATGTGGGTGTCCAATTGCAACGGCAGAACCTCGCTGACGGGCAAGTGAAATTGCTCGGTTAAATTGATGCCGTGTTTCGGCTTCGGTTTGAATATTATCCAAAAATACATTTCTTCGGATCACAGGAACAGGGGTTCCCATTGCCGCTTTGGTGACCTGTGTATTGCCTATTGTCACACTGTCCAGAAAGTAAAGGTGATGATGGGCTAATGCTTGCATTACCTTTTCCATGCCACTGAGGTTAGATGTCATTGCACTACCCATATGATTATTCATACCAACAGCATGGGGGACTTTCTGTATCGCATCTTGAATAATACGGGCAATTTCTTCCCTGCCCATGGCAGGATGGAGTGTATTTTTTTCCAGAGGTTGCCTGCCTAATGGGGCCATTGGCAAATGGATTAAAATCTCCCTTCCCTGCTGATGAGCTTTTTCCGCCATTTTCCTGCCATACGGAGCGTTGGGCAGGATGGCAATAGAAACCGCAACGGGCATTTGTAAGATTTTATTTTCTTCATTAACACGATAGCCAACATCATCAATGACGATGGCTAAACGTGCAGCTTGTGCATTTAAAGTAAACAGCAATGATGTGAAGAACAGCGGTATCCAAGACAAAAAAGTGAATACATTAACCCGCTTTATTAAACGATACCGCATCTTCACCATGACTTGTATTCCTATCCTATTTCCCTAACCACGGTAAAGGGTTAACAGCCTGCCCTTGACGGCGGATTTCAAAGTACAGTGAAGGTTGTTGTTGCCCGCCGCTGCTGCCAACCAACGCTATCGGCTGGCCTGCCCGAACCTGTTGCCCAACACTGACCAATGTACTCTGGTTGTAACCGTAAATGCTCATATCGCCTTTACCGTGTTCAATCACAACAACCAGTCCATAACCTTGCAGCCAGTCTGCCAGCAAGACACGCCCATCTGAAATTGCCCTGACTTCGGTCCCTTCCGCTGCCGAGATAACAACGCCTTTCCAGCGAAGTTCACCTTGTATTGCTTCGCCAAAACTATGGATAACACGACCGCGTACTGGCCAGATTGCTTGCCCTGCAGGACGCCCAAGGCCACCAGTTCGAGCCATGAGAGCCCGTTCTTCTTCTGTTGGCTTATAGCTGGAACCTTTTTGTTGTGCTTGTTTCTGTTTAGCAGCAACTTGGGCACGAACACGAGCTGCTTCACGTGCTTCACGTTCAGCACGCGCTTTGGCTTCCCGCTCAGCTTTGGCAATTTTGTCTCTCAGTCTGGTTTCATTCTGCCGAAGTTCAGCCAGACTCTGTTGATCTTTCTTCAATGAAGATTCGAGAGTCGTTAATGTTTTTTGCCGTGCAGTGCGGGCAGTTTCCATCTTTTGCTTTTGCTGTTTTTGGCTGGCCAGTATCGCTTTCTGTTCACTTTGTTTTTCTAGTTGCAGTTTTTTTTGCTGGTTAAGTTCTTCAGTGGTTTTTTGCAGTTTAGCGATAGTTTCCTGACGAGCCTGATTTAAATAACTGTAATAAGCGAGAATACGTTCTTTGCGCTGATTTTCTTGCCCATTGAGCAACAATTCTAACCCTTGGTGATTTCCTTGCCGGAATGCAGCATCCAATTGGTTGGCAAGTAATTGACGTTGCTCCTTTTGTTGTGTTTGCAGGTGTTTGATATTGGTATTTAGTGATGAAACGTCGTTTTCCAGTTTATTCAGACGAGTCTGTGTTGTATGCAGCGAGCGTCCCACATCGGAGATAGTGCTTTCTTGTTCTTTTAATTGGTTAAGCAGATCTGCACGTTGTTTTTGTTGCTGTTTTACGCTTTTCTCTTTCTCGGCAATATCCTGTTGAATATCTTTGAGCTGATTTTTATTCTCTGAAATTGGATTAGCGAAAGTATTTGTACTGAAACTGAGAAAGGTGAACAACAAGGCACAGAGTTGTAACACTCTGATTTTACTTTGCAGTTTGTATTGCCTCTGCCGATTCTTACGGCTATTGAGATCCTTATTTTCAGCCATCTTATTGGGTACCCTGCTGCTACATAGCGCCTGATTATTTCATGAGGAATTGCCCCTGACCAGAGAACAGACTGTTTTTTATCATTAATATAAGTTTTAGCAAAATCTGCCGTAAACCCTCGCCAATTTCGTTTTGAGTCATACCAACCCGTCAGTTTGCTCAGATTAGTATAGGCTCAATAAACGCTTGGGGCTGTCTTAGGCACTTTTTTCTTTATCTTGATCTTGCTTTACCGTACCTCAATGTAATATTTATTATTGAGATCAGTAAAGTGGAAAAAAATTCAAAAAAATCCCCTGATTTTTTTCTCAGGGGATTTGTGTATGAAAGACAGACGCTGGAGCGCAGTCTTATAAGTTATTTAATAAACTTTAAATCGTCTTTCCTGTGTCGCTTTTGTTCCTGATAGAAATTTTCATGAGGGCCAAAATTTAACAGGTATAACTCTATTTTTTCTTCAACCCAATGATAACCAAGCAAAGTTAGTTGGTTATTCAATTGGAACTTGTGGACACGAAGAAAACTCAATTCTCCTTTCTTCTGTTCGCCAATTTCAGGGTTGTCGATAATTTTTTCTATTTCATCTTCCACTATAACAAGAAGATTTTTAGGTAACTTAGATAATGCCTTAGAGAAACGCCTTGTTTCATAAACATCAATCTTGGGACTTTTTGGTCCTTCTGACATAACGCGACACCTTACCATTATCGACTTCGCTTTTCGCCAGTAGCGCATCAAGGATAAAGGAGTACGGCAAATCTGGGTTATCTTCGGCGATGCGGCCTATTTTTGCCCAATGCTCGATCTGCTTTGGCACACTCCTGCTTGATACTTCTGCGTGAATTTTTACATCATTCACGAAGTCATCGTCTAAACGGATACTAATAGCCATTTGCGTGCTCTCTCTCGGGGGTTGTATACATGCGATCAGACGCAGACGCTTTCGGAAGCGCACTTATAATATGCGCCATTTTGTCTTATTATGCAATCTTTTGTCGCGAAAATGAATTATGTCAGCCATTAGCCAGATGGTAACTATTTATTGCCGAAGATCCTGCCTTGGTCCAGTGTTACATGAAATATTTTATTGATGCATGACAATCAAGTTGTTCTCAGCATGTTTTTTAATTTTTCTCGAAACTCTCCGCAAAATCTGCATTGGATTGATGCTAATTGGCTGTAATTGAGGCAACACACAGGTATACTCTTCTACCTTAGATATTTGTTATTAACTAACGGGAGTTGTTGCCCTCCATGCTGCAAGAAATCATGCAATTTATTAGCCGGAACACGATCCTGAGCCTTGTCTGGATTGCATTGCTGGTGGCTGTCATTGTCATGACGGTAAAAAGCGTGTTCTCCAAGAGTAAAGAGATCACCCGTGCTCAGGCCATCCATTTCATCAACAAGGAAGAAGCTATCGTCGTGGATTTACGCTCCCGTGACGATTTTCGCAGAGGGCATATTATTGGTTCCGTTAACCTGACGCCATCTGAAATTAAAGACAGTAATTTAGGTGAGTTGGAAAAACATAAAAAACAGCCTGTTATCGTAGTTTCAGCGAATGGGCTAGAATCCAAAACACCAGCGGAAAATCTGGTTCGTTTAGGCTTTGAGCAGGTTTATTCCCTGAAAGAGGGGATTGCTGGTTGGGCGGGTGAAAATCTGCCATTGGCTCATGGCAAGAGATAAAGAACTTAGGTGCAAGTAATAGCTTGCATTATTGAACAGTTTAAGGACATCTGAAAAAGGTAAACATCATTATGTCAGAACAAAACAACACAGAAATGGCTTTCCAGATCCAGCGTATTTACACGAAAGATATTTCTTTCGAAGCACCAAAAGCCCCGCAGATTTTTCAGCAGGATTGGCAGCCGGAAGTTAAATTGGATCTGGACACTGCTTCCAATGAATTGGTTCAGGGAGTTTATGAAGTTGTTCTGCGTGTTACCGTCACGGCGACACTGGAAGAAGAAACTGCGTTTCTGTGTGAAGTTCAGCAAGCGGGTATTTTCTCTATTGATGGTATTGAAGGAACCCAGCTGGCACATTGCTTAGGCGCATATTGCCCGAACATTCTGTTCCCATACGCCCGTGAGTGCATCACCAGCTTGGTAAGTCGTGGTACCTTCCCACAACTGAACCTGGCTCCTGTTAACTTTGATGCGCTGTTCATGAATTATCTGCAACAGCAGGCTGAATCTCAGCCTAATGAGGCTGAACAGGAAGCCTAATGAATACTGCTTCTATGACAGTGATCGGTGCCGGTTCATACGGCACCGCTTTAGCCATTACTTTGGCTCGCAATGGGCACGATGTTGTGCTTTGGGGACATAACCCTGAGCACGTCAATGCGTTGCAACAAGCGCGTTGTAATCAGGCATTTTTACCGGATGTTTCTTTTCCTGATAGCTTACTGCTTGAGTCTGATCTGAAAAGCGCTGTTTCAGCCAGCCACAATATCTTGGTCGTGGTTCCCAGCCATGTTTTCGGTGATGTTTTACAGCAGATAAAGCCACATTTACAACAGGATAGCCGCATTGTTTGGGCGACCAAGGGGCTTGAAGCGGAAACAGGGCGCTTATTACAAGATGTCGCTCGTGAGATATTAGGTGATGAAATCCCCTTGGCTGTAGTTTCTGGCCCGACATTCGCAAAAGAGCTAGCGGCTGGTTTACCAACAGCGATTGCGGTTTCTGCCACCACACCTGAGTTTGGTGAAGAACTACAACAGTTTTTCCATTGCGGCAAAAGCTTTCGAGTCTACAAAAACCCAGATTTCATTGGGGTACAGCTCGGCGGGGCAATAAAGAATGTTATTGCAATTGGTGCAGGGATCTCTGATGGTATGGGATTTGGAGCTAATGCCCGTACAGCATTGATCACCCGCGGATTGGCGGAGATGAGCCGCCTTGGAGTGGCGTTGGGGGCTGATCCTTCGACATTTATGGGAATGGCTGGATTGGGTGATTTAGTTTTGACTTGTACCGATAACCAATCCCGTAACCGTCGTTTTGGTATGATGTTGGGAAAAGGTATCGGTGTTGATGAAGCACAGTGTCAGATCGGGCAAGTTGTTGAAGGATATCGCAATACCAAAGAAGTCCGTGCCTTAGCGGAACGAGTGGGTGTTGAAATGCCTATTACAGAGCAGATCTACCAGATACTATACTGCAATAAAGATGTGATTGAGGCTGCCCAAACATTATTGGGAAGAGCGACAAGAGATGAGGGAGAAGGCTCTCACTCTTAAATAAATGAGAACACTGATATGTCGCGAGCAGAACTGAACGAAGTCTGGAAAAATATAAAAAACGAGGCGAGGGCGCTGGCAGACTGTGAACCCATGTTAGCCAGTTTCTTTCACGCGACACTACTCAAGCATGAAAATCTTGGTAGTGCCTTGAGCTACATGCTGGCAAATAAGCTAGCATCACCGATTATGCCCCCTATTGAAGTCAGAGAAGTCGTTGAAAGTGCGTATCGCAGTGATCCTAAGATGATTGAATCGGCTGCACGTGATATCAAAGCTGTTCGACTGCGCGATCCGGCAGTAGATAAGTATTCGACACCATTACTCTATCTTAAAGGTTTCCATGCTCTGCAAGCCTACCGCATTGCTCACTGGCTATGGAAAGAAAATCGCAAGGCATTGGCAGTCTATCTGCAAAACCAGATCTCAGTTTCTTTTGGTGTCGATATTCATCCCGCCGCCAGAATTGGCTGTGGCATCATGCTTGACCATGCGACAGGTATTGTAATCGGTGAGACGGCGGTTGTTGAAAATGATGTTTCTATTCTGCAATCTGTAACTCTTGGGGGAACAGGTAAAACTAGCGGAGATCGTCATCCGAAAGTACGTGAAGGCGTGATGATTGGCGCGGGTTCCAAAATCCTCGGCAATATCGAAATTGGTCGAGGTGCGAAAATTGGGGCAGGCTCAGTTGTATTAAGATCAGTTCCTCCTCATACCACTGTGGCAGGTGTACCGGCGAGGATTGTTGGTAAACCGGAAAGTGAGAAGCCATCGCTGGATATGAACCAGCATTTTAATGGCATCAATAATGGATTTGAGAATGGGGATGGAATTTGAAATTCTGTCTCTTTTCTTATGAGTATTAATAGATAGGACATTTAGCGTCTAATCCACGCTAAATGTCCTATTAATCTTAATCCCGCAATAACGCACCTGGATAACCCAGCTGTCGCCATGCTTCAAACACAACTACTGCCACAGTATTAGACAGATTCATGCTACGGCTATCTGGCAGCATAGGAATTCTGATTTTTTGTTCAGTTGGCATGTTATCTAACACATAAGATGGTAAGCCACGAGTTTCAGGGCCGAACATCAAATAATCACCATCACGATAACTCACATTACTGTGTGCTGGAGTGCCTTTTGTGGTTAAGGCAAATAGGCGCGCTCCAGTAGGGGATTGTGAATTGATGGAACTAAGTCCTTCACTTTCCAGGAATGCGTTGTAATCGTGATGTTGTTTGATATTGGCGAATTCGTGGTAATCCAACCCTGCACGACGCAGGCGCTTGTCGTCCCATGTGAAACCCAAAGGTTGAATGAGATGAAGTTGACAGCCAGTGTTAGCACACAGGCGGATAATGTTGCCTGTATTAGGCGGAATTTCTGGTTCGAATAGGACGATGTTTAGCATTGGTGTTTCAAATTGGAAAATTATAATAACTGTTTATGCGAGAATAGAAATTTATTTTTTAGTTGGATGCTTCTACTGATAATAGTATTGGGAATAGTAATCAACTATTTTAATAAATCACATATCTCATCTTTAGGTTGGAATTCCAAAGGGGCATTTATCAATATTTCACGAATAGATTCTAAATCACGTTCACTACAAGCTGATTGAAGATTTTGAATTAACTCATTAAGTTCAGACCATTCTAGGTAGATCTCATTTGCTGTCATGATCCTAGGATGATTTGTTCCTGAAACATTGTTTCCTATTAATAATTCTTCGTATAATTTCTCTCCGGGACGAAGACCTGTTACTTTTATTTCTATGTCTCCATTTCGGTTATTCTCATCTTTGACTGTCAAACCTGAAAGGTTTACCATTTTAACTGCAAGATCATATATTCTTACTGATTCTCCCATATCTAATACAAAAACATCGCCATTTACTCCCATGGCTCCTGCTTGAATAACTAATTGGGCTGCCTCTGGGATTGTCATGAAATATCGAGTTATCTCTTTATGGGTAAGAGTTATTGGACCCCCATTAGCTATTTGTTTCTCAAACAGAGGTACTACTGAGCCTGAAGAACCAAGTACATTTCCGAATCTTACCATGGAAAATTGAGTATGTTTATTCTGCTTAGCTAATGCTTGTAATATTAATTCAGCGAATCTTTTTGTTGCTCCCATTATATTTGTGGGACGAACTGCTTTATCTGTGGATATGAGAACAAATTTATCAACTTTTTGAGTAATAGCAGCTTGAGCAATAGCTAGTGTACCAAAGATGTTGTTTTGAATACCTTCTATGGTATTTAATTCAACTAGAGGAACATGTTTATATGCTGCAGTATGATAAATGGTGTTAATATGAAATTTATCAATAATTTTATTGATTTTCTCTGAGTTCTTTATATCCCCTAATATAGGAATGATGTTAACATTTAGTTTTTTTTCTTTGTTGATTTTTTGTAATTCTCTTTCTATTGAATAAAGAGCATATTCTGTTAATTCGAATAAGATTAAAAAAATCGGTTTTTGCTGAATAATTTGGCGACACAATTCAGAACCAATTGAACCTCCCGCTCCAGATACAAGGACATTTTTATTTAAAATGTTTTTAGAGAATAATTCTGGTAATGGAGATACTTGTTCCCTTCCTAAAAGATCATCTATGGATAATTTTCTTAGAGTATCAATTTTAGCTGTACCATCTACCAATTCATTGAAATTTGGGATTGTTAATATTTCGCAATGTGTTGGTTGTAGTGTATCTATAATACTTTTTCTTTCAGCAATAGATGCAGTGGGGAGAGCAAGTAATATTTTTTCTACTTTATACTTTTCTACTAGTTTAATAACTGAATCAGATGAATAAACAATAACCCCTTGAATACTTAAATTTTTCAGTTTAAGGTTGTCATCAATAAAAGCTACTGGCTCTAATTCGCGGTGTTCTCTTAATATGGGTAATAATTGTCGTCCTGATTCCCCTGCACCATATATAATGACGGGAATTCCCTTATTCATTATATAATTACGAAGTGCTCTGTAAAAAAATCTAGTTCCGCATAATAAAATAACTAAAAAAGAAAAGTAGATAATAGGAACTGTTCTTGGTAAAAAAGCCTGCTGGTATGAAGAAAATGCTATTAAAATTAGAGATGATAAAAATGAACCAATGACAGCCCACTTTAAAATACTCATATTAACATATCTTAATATAGCTCGATAAAACCCCAATCTAATAAATATAAAAAGTGTACATGGTATTGTTAGGCTAATTACAGACCAATGTAATAAACTATTAATAGGAACTTCTCTATCTAAACGTAGCCACATACTGATCCAATATGAAGAAGCTATTATCAAAATATCAGCAATCATTAATAAAAATGTTTTTAGTAACCTTTCTTTATTGAAAAAAAGTCTCTCGCTCATGAATGTTACCTGAAAATTATTTTATATATAGTTTTAAAAATTATTTTGATA